>CALLPK010000117.1 GCA_938015415.1 uncultured Saprospiraceae bacterium | reverse complement strand
GAAAACTGCAAGATCGGCGCCTTACACTATGGACACCAATTTTGGATACGGCTTACGTATTGTTTTATGTGATATTCAGCATATCATTAATTAAAGGAAAAATAAAACAATGGACGTAAAGGAACCAAAAACGACGAACCTGTCTCAAAGAGGACAAGAGGACTATGATTATGTTCTCAAAGCAATTGACGGAGATCAAAAAGCTTATGCTGTATTGATGAATCGTTACCGCAACTCAATTTTCCACATGATGCTAAAGATGGTCAGCAACCGCGAAGATGCGGATGACTTGACGATTGAAGCCTTCGGAAAAGCATTTCACAAACTAGAAAGTTACGCACCCAATTACGCCTTCAGTACATGGTTGTTTAAAATTGCGATCAACAATTGTATCGATCACATTCGTAAAAAGCGTATTAAGCTTTTGTCCATCGATGATCCTATCGAGCACAATAGTGACAACGACTATTCCAATAACATCAGATCTACGGCCCTTAATCCGGAGCAATCGCTCGTACGGGAGCAGCGGGTGTATCTAATGCGTACCGTATTAACGAAGCTGAGCGATAAATATCGTCAGATGATTGAGCTACGATATTTTGAGGAATTGAGCTACGACGAAATTGCGGTAAAACTGGATATTCCATTAGGAACAGTAAAAGCGCAGTTGTTTCGGGCAAAAGAGATTCTGCATAATATTTTACTTTCACCCGGTGCACAAGCATATCTGGAAGTAAACGTCAACCGCACAAAACGCGCCATTAAGGCTAAAAAAGTAAAGAAAGTCGTAGCGATGGCTTCGTAGATAAATGCACACCTAAGTTGAGTTGTCAGCTCAATAAATTCACACTGTGTAACACCAAAAAAAATTAAGTTTGAAAACAGCAGCAGCTTCCGGAAGGAGGCTGCTTTTTTTTTGTTATACCGTTTAGAAATTTGGAGTGAATAATTTTTCAATGTTTTACCGATACTCCGACCAATCCTACCGATGGTCAAAATTCCGTTCAGTCGCTAAAAAATATTATTAATTTTGTTTTGAACTTAAAAAACCAAAATGAAGCGCAAGCCATACCCATTCTAAGGGGTGGCTTGTTTTGGTCTTTAAAAATTCGGAATTCTTCTCTCTCTACATTCCACTACCAGACGTATTTTCTTTTACGTAACCAGACTTTCTTTTAAAAAAAAATTAACCTCAAAGGGAAAGCACCTAATCCCAGGGCCTGACATCTACTTTTTCTGAAAACAACCTCTTATTTTCAAATTTTTATTATCTTTAAGATGCTGTTTTACCATTGAAATCTTTTCCAAATGAAAGTAACCAAAGTCCTAATCATAGATGACGAACCTAAACTTAGCAAAGTTCTAAAAATCAAACTGGAACGTTATTGTCCAGGTATCGAAGTAATCGGAGAAGCCCTCAATATTACCGAAGGCTATAAAAAGATAAAAGCACACGCCCCCCAATTGGTTTTTCTGGATATTTCTATGCCCGGCGGTTCTGGCTTTGATTTACTGGATAAATTCGAATTCGTTGACTTTCAAATTATTTTTGTTACTGGATTTAATGATTTTGTGCTGGATGCCATGAAGGTTAGCGCTATCGACTACCTACTAAAACCGGTAGCGACCGAAGACTTAAAAATTGCTTTCGAAAAGGCGATAAAAAGAATTGAGGAAAAAGAAAACGCAGCACAATATCAGCTTCTTAGATACAATTTAAATCACCTGGGTGATCAAAAGGCCAAAATTGCTATTCCTGGAGCTAATACTTTTGTAGAAATAAAAAATATTGTTCGCTGCGAAGGCTGGCAAAAATACACCCACGTTCATCTAGCCGACGGCTCGCGTATCCTGAGTTCGTACAATATCGGGGTCTTTAAAGATATACTTAAAACGTATGATTTTTATAGCACCCACAAATCTCACTTAATCAACCAAAAATTAATTTCAAAATATCTGAAAGAGGGAGTGGTGATAATGTCTGACGGATCTCAAGTCCCCGTTTCAAGACGCAAAAAAGAAGAATTTATAGAGAAAATATTAATCAACACAATACCGTAGAAAAATGGTATCCTATTTTTCAAATTTGATATTGAAGCTGTTTAAAAATGAAATTTATAGCAAACTATTGAAAAAATTTATTAAAAAATACGGATATCTAATACTGCTCTTTCTCATTTGTTGGAATGATGTATCTGCTCAAGAACTATTCTCCAATAACTTTGCTGTTTTCCCAGAAGAAGAATGGAACGGAAATTCCCAACAATATCCCTATGATATGTTAATCGACCAGCAGGGCATTCTTTGGCTGGCCACTAGCAGTGCATTAGTAAGGTGGGATGGACAACGCAAAAGAATATATGACGATCAGGCTACTCATGGCTTCACGGCACAAGGCACTTTTTTTAGAAAAATATGGGAAGTTGATGATCAAACATTACTTATCCAATCACAAAATCAAGGCCTGGCTCTTTCTCTTTTACACAAAGATCAATCAGCTGCCGTTCCAGTACCTTTCAATTTTCCACCAGGAACAAAAAAAAATGGTATCATCTTAGATGTTTTTCAAAGTGCCGATCAATCTATTTTTTCGGTGCTTAATAAAGACAACCAGCTAGCTATCTATAAATTAATTGAGGAAAAATTTGAGCCCTATTCTACGATTCCATTCCCTCCGTCAATTAATCTGAAAAAAATTCAAACTGCTTATATCGATGGTACCTTCTGGATTGGAATTCAAGGACAAGGCGTTTGGAAATGTACGAATCAAAAGCAGCAATTGGTTTTTGATTTTAAATCCATAAACGCTGATTCCAGCCTCCTCCTCAACTTTCTACACGCAGATCGCAAAAATCGACTCTGGCTATCTATCAGTGCTGCCGACCGACTTTACCAATGGCAGACGAAAGAACAAAAATTCACCAAAGCCAAAATTGCTTGTTCTAAAAATATTGAAACCGTCGAAGAAGATCAACTCGGAAATTTAATGTTTATAAGTGGACTCTATCCAGAACCAATCAATGAGATACACTTTCTTTCTGATACCGCATGGACCGACTATACCCCCTTATTTAAGCCAGAAATGATCGCCTTCCATCCCTCCCGAGATTTAAAATCTTCCTTTATTGCTCACACGGTAGATAACGTCGAAATAGTTGTCTTACAGCCCGAAAAAGTCAAGGTACTGTTAAATGAAGTATTAACCCCAAATAGTAGATTTGGCAAAATTATTAAGGGAATCAACGAAGATGAAGAAGGCAATATCTATTTTTTAGAGGAATCTAATGGCTTTTATAAAATGAATAAAAAAAATGGAGAAATCACAACTATTAATTTAAAAGACGAGAATGGAAAGAAATTAGACTTTTACTGCGGTGGTATGCTCCATCGTGACAAAACTGGAAACTTCTGGTTTAAGGTTTGTAATAAAAGCAGACACGGCCGACTTGTCAGATTTAATCCAAAAACAGAAACCCCTACCTATTTTAAACTCCCTGAATTAATCCGAGATATTGCCATCAGCGAAAACGGCATCTGGGTAGTCGCGCACGACTCAAATGACAAACAAGGAAAGTTATTCTTCTTTGATACAACCACCGAAAAATTTACGTCATTAGAGATATCCATAAAAAATTCTCAAGTGAAAAATTCTTTTCCCGAGCCCCGATTTTGTTGGTACCAAAACGACTCTACCATTTGGATTGGGACCATGAAAGGACTCGTCCGCATAAATCCAACAACCCAAAAAGGTCAGATTTTTACCCGCGAAAATAGCGAATTAAAAAACGACCGAATTATTTGTATTCATCAGGATCAAGAGGGCATTTTAATATTAGGAACTTATGGTGGAGGTATACAAGTTTTCGATCCCGTTAATTTAATCGGTCAAGCGTTTACCAAAGCGGATGGATTATGTGATAACGTGGCTTGTGGCATTCTACCCGTCGATAAAAACCATTACTGGCTTACCACCTTTAAAGGAATTTCTTACTGGGATCGCACGCTTGGAGTCTTTACCAACTTTAACGAATCTCACGGTTTTTCTGAAATGGAGTTTAACCGCTTCGCTTACCATCAGTCAGAAAATGGTGATATTTTTGTCGGCAATGTCAACGGAGCCAATCAATTTCGTACCGATTATCTGATTAATACTTTTGGATCCCCCAAATTACACCTAGCTGCCTTCACCGAATACTATGGTAATAAGGATTCTTTGGCAGTCAACGAATTGGCACTAAATTCCATTAAGACCTTCAGGCTATCTCCTGATCTGACTTACATAGAGTTTGATTTTTATATCAACGATTTACCGGGCGGCATTAACAGTAAAGTATACACTAAACTCACAGGCTATGATAGCGATTGGGTACTGGCTGAAAATCACTCCGTTCGTTATAGTTTACTCCCTTCCGGACATTATCAATTGATGGTCAAAGGATTTTCCGCTCAGGGAATTCCCATCGCAGAGCAATTAAATTTTGAATTAATCGCCGAAAAACGACTAATCGAATACTGGTGGTTTCGGATCCTTTTACTTTTTCTGATTATTGGATTAATTTCTCTCTTCGTTCGATATCGTACACAGTTGGCAAGAAAAGAATCAAGACAAAAAATAAGTATCCAGCGTAAGGTTGCTACCCTAGAACTTCAAGCCCTGCAAGCGCAGTTAAATCCACACTTTATTTTTAACGCACTTGGCGCTATTCAATATTACATCCAGGTCAATGATATTCATGCTGCGGATTTATACCTTACCCGGTTTGCGCAATTAATGCGAAAATATCTGGACGGCTCCAAAGAAAAAATGATCAGCCTTAAGGGTGAAATTGAACTGCTAAAAATTTACACAGAATTAGAGCGGCTACGTTTTGAAGAAAAATTTAGTGTCCATTTTATTTATGATAAAAATATGATCATGGAAGAAATAACCCTTCCCTCTATGATGATTCAACCTTTTGTTGAGAATGCCATTAACCACGGACTCTCTCCCCGTAAAGATAAACTGGGAAAACTTGAGATTTCTTTTCACAAAAAAAAGCAACAACTCATCTGCCAGATTAAGGATAACGGAATAGGTAGAAAAAATGCACGCCAAAATCACCGAAAAGGCCACAAAAGTCGTGGCATGAATATTCTCGAAGAAAAAATACAAGTAATGAGATTAGCAGACCTCGCTGATATTTCCGTAGACATTGCTGATCTATATCCCGAAAAACAAGAATACCCTGGAACCATGGTTACCATATGCTTTACTGAACTTGCTGATGATGCTTAAAATATTTGTTAGAATAAAATCCTACCCCATCCTCCCCTGCATCATCTCCCCATAAGTAGCATACCCCACATTCACCGGCGAAGCCACCACAAATAATTCCATCCCTTCTTCCGTTTTTAATTCCAACTGCTCCGCATTTTCAATAATAATAAAATCGTCCGGATTGACAGATTTCCCATCAAACGTTCCCGTCCCGGTCAATACGTAAATGGAATACACCTCGTCGGGTCGCAACGCAATGGTCTGTTCTTTTTTAGTACCGTCCATTTTCCACCGCGCAATCGTCACACCCGGCGTATCCATCCGCAGCGGTGCCTCCGGCGTGCCCGTGTAAGTGGTCACGTGCAATCCATCCCGATCCTCCACCGGAAAATCAGCCGCCGGATAATCGTCGTAAGTTGCCTCCTGCTGCATCGTTTTATCGATATTTGGATCCATCCATATTTGAAACATCACCGCATTCTGCGCCATAAATTCCGCGTGACTGATTCCTTTACCCGCCCGGATGATCTGGACATCACCTTTCTCTAAATCCCGCCATCCATCAAGCTTCGTATCAAAATGTCTGATCTTTCCATTCAGCACAAAAGACATAATTTCAAATCCCTGATGCGGATGCAGTCCAATGGTACTATCCACTTTTGCTTCGGCGTAGGCCCAATAAAACAAAGTAGAATAGGCTTTTGTACCTCCTTCTCGGGGAAAACCGATGGGTTTATTTTCAATGACCTGACCATTATTAAACTGGCCGTAAGCTTGTTCTTTTTTGGGAATGATGGTAAGTGCCATAAAATTTTATTTTGAAAAATTTTGCTTTTGGCTTTTTGCCTTTAGCAATTTGCTGCCTTCTACCGTAATTTTCAGAAGTGTAAATGCTGAAAACAAGTTAGATGCCTTTGTAAAATCCTTCATGTAACAATTTTTTATCAAATTAGGTTTAGAGCTTGTCTAAACTTCCATTAATTGGCTGCAATTGGCAAATTTTATTCTAAATTTCGTTAAAAAGCCTCGCCGATGCTGTGGCATCGCCTGTGTTTTTTGCCTTATTCAAAACAAAATTTTCTCAATTTCGCACAATCATGAAAATTTGGACAAGCTCTTAGCCTAATCTGTCAGTACAAAAAATAAGTGGCTATTTTGATACCCAATAAGCCTATTTGAGACAGTTGATCGCCCCAACAAAAAGGCTTATTTTTACCCGCAGGTTTGCGCTGTTTTTTGAAATCGATTTATTAGGAACTTTTTTAACTCCTATTGCGTAAATACCAAAACATTTATTTTCTAAAAGAGTCCGGAGAATATTACTTGTACAATATGCTTTAGATTCGCCAACATTCAAAAATGATCAACATCACCTTACCCGACGGCTCCGTCCGTTCTTATGAGTCCGGCGCTACTTCTATGGACGTCGCCAAATCTATCAGCGAAGGCCTGGCCCGCAACGTACTCTCCGCCCGTGTCAACGGCGAAGTCTGGGACGCCAATCGCCCAATTGACCACGACGCAAAAGTTGAACTCTTAACCTGGCGGGATCAGGATGGTAAAAAAACCTTCTGGCATTCATCAGCACACCTAATGGCAGAGGCGCTCGAAGCCGTTTATCCAGGAATTAAATTTGGGACGGGTCCGGCCATCGATAACGGGTTTTACTACGACGTAGATCCGGGAGAGCATAAAATCTCTTCGGATGATTTTCCAAAAATTGAAAAGAAATTTCTGGAACTAGCCCGTACCAAATCGCCTTTCGTCCGCAAGCCGATTACCAAAACGGAAGCACTTGATTATTTCACTAAAAAAGGAGATGAATATAAAATAGAATTGATCGAAAAGCGGGGCGAAGACGAAGCGTTGACGTTATACGAGCAGGGAAATTTCGTAGATCTTTGCCGTGGACCGCACCTCGAACACACGGGCGGAATTAAAGCCGTAAAACTCACCAACGTGGCGGGTGCTTTCTGGCAAGGCGACGACAGCCGTCAGCAGATGACCCGAATTTACGGCATCACTTTTCCAAAGCAAAAGGAATTAACAGAATATTTACACATGCTGGAAGAGGCGAAAAAACGGGATCACCGTAAATTAGGCGCCGAACTGGAGTTGTTTATGTTTTCCGAAAAAGTAGGGGCCGGTTTACCGATTTGGTTACCCAAAGGAACGGCCTTGCGTACGCGCCTGGAAGATTTTCTAAAAAAAGAACAAATCAAGCGGGGTTACCAACCGGTGATTACGCCCCATATTGCAAAGAAAGATTTATACGTTACCTCAGGCCATTACGAAAAATACGGGGAGGATAGCTTCCAACCTATTCACACGCCCCGAGAAGGTGAAGAGTTTTTACTCAAGCCGATGAACTGCCCTCACCATTGTGAGATCTTTGGTCACCGTCCACACTCTTACAAAGAGTTGCCAATTCGGATTGCCGAATTTGGAACGGTATACCGTTATGAGCAAAGTGGAGAGTTGCACGGCCTGACGCGCGTGCGTGGCTTTACGCAGGATGATGCACATATTTTTTGCACGCCGGATCAGCTAAAAGAAGAGTTTTTGAATGTACTGGATTTAACAATGCACGTGATTAAAAAACTGGGCTTTGAAGATTTCACCGCACAGATTTCTCTCCGAGATCCGGAGAACAAAGCTAAATATATTGGCTCGGATGAAAACTGGGAGAAGGCAGAAAACGCGATTATTGATGCGACCAAAGAAGCTGGTTTGCAGACGACTACCGAACTGGGAGAAGCTGCTTTTTATGGTCCTAAACTCGACTTCATGGTCAAAGATGCCTTAAATCGTAGCTGGCAGTTAGGAACGATTCAGGTGGATTATAATTTGCCTGAAAGATTTGAATTGGAATATATTGGTGCCGATAATCAACCACACCGACCGGTGATGATTCACCGTGCGCCGTTTGGTAGTATGGAACGATTTATCGGGGTATTGATTGAGCATTGTGCGGGTAAATTTCCGTTGTGGTTGATGCCGGAGCAATTTGCGATACTACCGATTAGTGATCGTTTTAACGGTTACTGTGAAAAAGTATTGGCAGAATTAGCCGCTATGGACGTACGGGGTTATATCGACGATCGTAGTGAGACAATTGGTAAGAAAATCCGAGATACCGAACTAAAGAAAATTCCTTTTATGCTGATTGTTGGTGAAAAAGAAGCGGAAGCAGGACAAGTCGCATTACGTGTGCAAGGGGACGGAGATAAGGGAAGTATGAAAGTGGAAGAGTTTGCGGCGTATATTGAGGAGCGGTTGTAAGGAGCGCATTTTTTTAAAAAATACGGTCTGAATCATTTTATTATGGTTCAGGCCGTTTTTTTTTATGCTTTTTGCATGATTTTTTTTAAGACTACAATAGCTAAGTGTCTTTAATTTTGCTTTAATTAACTACTTTAAAATCGTTTTTTACGCTTCTCCTGCCTAAGCATTTCTTTTTAGTATGGCCCCAAAAATACATGTATACACATCTATTTAAAAGAATATGTCAATTATCAATATGTTAAAGTTTGCTGAAAATCAACCAGTTAGTGTAAAAAAATAAAATATCTTCCCTAGTTTTGAAATATAAGTCAATGTAAAAATCCATTGATTTAATTTGATCTCACTTCACAAGGACTCCCGCTTTACTTATACTCTTTTAGCTTTTCGGCTACTAGAATTCTTATCCGGTACGTAAAAAAATTATCCTCTCATAAGGATATGACCAACTAAAATAGTTGCCAAAAACCGACATACATGGTACTTACAAAAATTACCCAAATACGATCTAACGGACTGCATCCTATTGATTCAGTTAGTTGCCAAGGTTCTAGTCTCTTCAACTGGGTTTCGCCCAAATGTATTTTACTTACCAGAATAAATAAGATAATTTTTCTTCTCTTACTCCTCTTTATTTGTCACGGTAGTTTTTATACCTTAAATGCTCAAGTCGTTTTGCTGGAAGATTATGAATCCTATACCGTAGATGAAGGTTTGTTTGGTAGTGGAGGGTGGTATAATGCTGGCAATAGTATATGCGAACCGATGGTCATTGATGGTGGCTCGAATTTCGGAAACATATTAAGATGTGTTGATTGTAGTGGTATTCAACAAGCCAAACTAGATTATGATTTCCCATTCACAGATCAAGAATATTCTTATATCGAATTTAAAAGCAAACTAATTACTCCAAGTGATGGTCGGTCAGTACTTCGGCTAAATGGGTTTCAATTTGGATTGCATTATTATGGTACTCACCTATCTGCGAATGGCAGTAATTTATATAATGTCGACACAGTCGAACCTGATACTTGGTATGATGTAAGATTAGAAATTGACTGGAGTTATCAAAATACTAGCGGTGGCTATGGTCGGGTAACACATAAGCATAAAAAAGTTGATTCAAACACCTGGCTCACAAATCCTACGTTGACAAACTTTGAATTAAACCTTTCAGAAGTTAATCAAAATCAGATTGTAACTGAAATGTCAACTCAAATTTTCGGTTCAACCGGCTCCTCAGAAATAGATGAGATTATCTATTATACACCTCCCGTTATTGAAGGGGAGATAATGATAGAAGATTTTGAAAGATATGATGTTGGAACAGCACTAGGAGGAAATGGTGATTGGATCAATAGTGATACTTGTGAGTCTTTTATTGAAGGAACAGGTGCTCCTTACGGTAATGTTTTAACGTCTAAAAATTGTGATAATTCACTAATAGATACTTTAATATACGATTTCCCTTTTGATACAGATCAGTTTTCTTATATCCAATGTAACATGAGAATGGATCTGGAACACTTCAGGTCATCTATTGACTTAATTACAGAAGATGGGATGATATCTTTTGGTATGGATGGAAAAGTAATCTACCTCTTAGCCAATGGAGCATATTACAGTAGTGCTAGTTTTAATGGAGATATATCATACACTAATTGGCATGATATCAAACTTGAAATCGACTGGACCCATCAAGCAGATGATGGTACTTATGGTTTAGCAACTTTAAAATATAAAGAAACAACAAGCGATACGTTTATCGTAAAACATGCCTTAGAAAATATAGCGCTTCATGTTGCAGATCCTACTCAAATCAACATGATCAGAATTAGAAATAGGGCACTAAATACAGATGATTACGCTGCGAGCGTGGATAATATTAGTTATTATAGTGAAACGATTGAACCTTCCAATGAATGTCCGACAGGAGATATTAATCTAACCGAACAAGCCCACGTCGATACTTTTGTGGCCTCCTATCCTGATTGCGATACCATCTTTGGCAATCTAACGATTGGGACTGGGATTACAAACCTTGCAGGGCTTAGTTCCATCACTCATATCACGGGAACTCTGAGAACCAACACCAACCAATTAACTTCCCTCGAAGGACTTAATCAACTGGAAAGTATCGGCGGCAACCTTGATATAAAAAACACCACTGTTGGTAACGATCAATTGATCAACCTCGATCCGCTTTCCAATCTTAGTCAGGTCGGCGGAGATGTCCAGATTTCTGCTAATAACAATTTAATCAGCATTCAGGGAATTCGTAATATTTCAACCATTGGCGGAAAACTTCATATCGATAGCAACCCTAGCTTAACCAACCTTTCTGGCATTGAAGACATTCAAGCTATCGGAGGAGAATTAATTATTCAAAATAATTCCTCTCTCACCGACTGCAGATCTATTTGTAAATTCATCGATGGTACCGATGTAGGTGGACCAATAACCATTTCCAGTAACCCTTCCGAATGTAGTTCTGTAAATGAGGTTAGCTTGTTATGTGAAAACACAACCTGTTCGAGTGGTAACATTACTTTTGCTAATCAACCAGAGGTAAATGCCTTTGTCCAAGATTTTCCTAACTGTGATACCATCTTTGGAAATCTTACCATCGGGGCTGGTGTCACTGACTTAACTGGACTTAGTGCCATCACTTATATTCAAGGTAACTTTAGAACCAACACCTATCAATTAACATCCCTC
>CALLPK010000116.1 GCA_938015415.1 uncultured Saprospiraceae bacterium | reverse complement strand
ATTGGTATCGGTTATTTTAATAATAACTAGTTGTAACCTAAAACCAATTCCCACCACGGAGATAGAAAAAACGGATAAATCCGAAAAAATCGTACATCCGGAAGATTGGAAAAAACTCACCGCATTACCGTTGGATCCTGCGATAGAGCAACAAATAGACGAGCTACTCCCCAAACTTACGCTGGAACAAAAAGTGGGACAGGTGATCCAGGCAGATAGTGAGTCTATTACTCCGAAAGAAGTAAAAAGATACCGCCTGGGATCTATCCTGAGTGGTGGCAATTCTGCTCCCGGACCAAAACCTTACGCGGATACCAGGGAATGGCTGGCGATGGCGGATAAATATTATCATGCATCTATGGACCCGGAAGGAGTGGAAATTGCGATACCTTCTATCTGGGGAATAGATGCGGTGCATGGCCATACCAACTTGAGTGGTGCCATTGTATTTCCACATAATATTGGATTGGGTGCCATGCGTAATCCCGACCTGATCGAAAAAATTG
Organism: uncultured Saprospiraceae bacterium; assembly: GCA_938015415.1. GTDB lineage: Bacteria > Bacteroidota > Bacteroidia > Chitinophagales > Saprospiraceae > JALZUU01. The sequence goes on along the minus strand of CALLPK010000116.1, from coordinate 21,660 downwards.
CCGCAGTGACGGCGCACGAATTAACGGTGTCTGGTCACGATTGGACTTTTGCGCCTACACTGGCAGTGCCACAAGATTTGCGGTGGGGGAGAAGCTATGAAGGATTTTCAGAAGACCCGTCTATTGTGCAATCTTATGGTGATAGAGTGGTCTACGGTCTGCAAGGCCGGAAGGGAACGAAAGGTTTCATGGGAGGTGGAAAAGTGATTTCCAGTGCCAAGCATTTTCTGGCGGATGGTGCCACGGAGAACGGAATTGATCAGGGCGATGCAAAAATTAGTGAAAAAGAACTTAAAGAGATCCACGCTGCTGGATACTACAGTGCAATACCAGCGGATGTACAAACCGTGATGGCTTCTTTTTCAAGCTGGAAAGGACGTAAGTTGCACGGAGATAAAGAAATACTGACCGATGTATTGAAGGAACGGTTGGGCTTTAATGGTTTTGTGGTCGGAGACTGGAACGGACACGGTCAGGTAGCTGGTTGTACCAATACAGATTGTGCGCAGTCCTTAAATGCTGGTCTGGATATGTACATGGCTCCTGGTAGCTGGAAAGGGTTGTGGAAAAGTACGCTGAAACACGTCAAAGAAGGGACGATTCCAATGGCTAGACTGGATGATGCGGTGCGCAGAATCCTGCGGGTAAAAATTGCGTCCGGCATATTTACAAAAGGACCTCCTAGCAGCCGTAAAAATGCGGGGGATGCCAGTCTGCTGGGACTTCCTGAAAATAGAGCGATTGCCAGACAGGCCGTTCGGGAGTCGATGGTTTTATTAAAAAATAATGGGGGAATTCTACCATTGGACGCTGGAAAAAATATTCTGGTTGTCGGCGATGGTGCGAATAGTATCGCAAAAGCTAGTGGAGGTTGGACGCTTTCCTGGCAGGGAAAAGGACATACCAATGATGAGTTTCCCAACGGTGAATCTATTCTTACCGGAATAAAAGAAGCCGCGGCAGCGGCCGGCGGCAAAGTAATTTTTTCTGCCGATGGCGTATCCAATGAACCCGTCGATGTCGTAATTGCAATCTATGGAGAAGATCCTTACGCAGAGTTTCAGGGAGATCGGGAAAATCTGGATTTTGAACCCAATGAATTTGATGTAACGCAACTTGCCAAATTCCAAAACGAAAAGATTCCGGTCGTATCCGTTTTTCTTTCTGGTCGTCCAATGTGGACAAATCCCGAAATCAATAACTCTGATGCATTTATTGCGGCCTGGTTGCCCGGTAGTGAAGGTGGAGGTATTTCTGATTTGCTGTTTCAGAGAGATCCATCTTATGACTTTACCGGACGATTGTCTTTTTCGTGGCCGAATACTGCTTTGGTTGTTAAAGACGAAAATGGAAAAAATAAAAATATATTATTTGAATTAGGATATGGTCTCGATTATAAAACTACTACTGAGGTAGATCAACTTTCGGAAGAATCTGGTTTAGAAACTGCTGCGGTAGCTTCTACTGGTAATTTTTTCAGTCGGGGAATACCTACTCCTCCCTGGGGATTATGGTTAAAAACTGGGGATCTAAATAAACAAATCGGGAGTTATCCAACATCCGTTGGAGGATTGATTGTTAGCAAGACCGACCACCAAGCGCAAGAAGATGCCCTACGGATAAAGTGGACTTTAAATAATTATGATCAAGTCCGTATCAGTACAGCTTCTCCTACGGATATGTCCCGGGAGACCAACGGAGCAATGGAGCTGACTTTCTCCGCAAAATTATTTCAGGGAGATAAATCGGTGGTGAAGATTGGTATGGGATGTGATCAGAAATCCCTTTGTGAGGAAAGGCTCGATATCACTATTACGGGTAAGGAATGGAAAGAATACCGGATTAGCCTCAGTTGCTTTGCGAACCTTGGCGTGGATATGACCAACATAAGTACCGCACTGATGATCACGGCTGGGGAAGGTGTAGATATCGGATTGGGTAATATTCGTTTAGAATCGGATATCGACGCAAAGCCGGGATGTGATGGGAAATAGAAATAGAAATAGAATTAGAATTAGAATGCTCCGTTTAGATATCTGGAATATTGCTCATCCCTTATCCTGTAAAAGAGTAAATTCTAATTATAAAAAATATTAAAACTGTAAAATAAATTATCTCATTTTCTAGGTAAATTGAATTTTCTAACGCAGAGCAGATTTAAAATAACCAGTCCATATGCTCAATTAATTTATGCCCGAGACACTAGTGCTGTTCAATTTATTCAGTAAATTAGAAAAATTTCTTCTGCTAAATTTAATAGTTAAATCTCGATTTTATGAAAATTTCTTCTTGCTAAAATCTTGGAGCAAATTACATTACAAGTGTACAGAAGTTTTTTTCATCAATTGAACACCCTAGCAAATAGCATGAAGCAAACAGCAAAAAACACTTTAACCTTATTTCTAAACGCAAAAGATATTAACCACAAAATTTGAAATTCAACAAATCCAAATCCTTCAAGCCTGCCTTAGCCTGGTTTAAACAAAACGAGTGGAAACCGTTTCCATTTCAGAAAAAAACCTGGGAAGCGTACTTGACCGGAAAGAGTGGTTTGGTGAACGCGCCGACGGGAAGTGGGAAAACTTATTCCCTGATGGTACCAATTTTACTGGAGTTTTTACAGCAGACTTCTCCAAAGAATCCGAAAGTAAAAAATAATGGTTTACAAGTAATTTGGATTACGCCGATTCGGGCGTTGGCAAAAGAAATAAAAAATGCAGGAAGTCGGGCGATTGATGCGTTGGGATTAAATTGGGAAATTGCGATCCGGTCGGGTGATACCAAAACCTCCGATCGTACCAAACAAAAAAAGAAACCACCGGAAATTTTAATCACTACGCCAGAAAGTTTACATCTGCTGATTGCAAGTGCCGAGTATTCCAAATTTTTTAAAAATCTAAAAACGGTGGTCATCGACGAATGGCACGAGTTGATTGGAACGAAAAGAGGGGTGCAAATTGAACTGGCCCTTTCGCGATTACGCAGTAAATGTCCGGCTTTGAAAACCTGGGGAATCTCCGCTACTATTGGAAATATGGAACAGGCCGTGGAAGTATTGCTGGGCCCGGAATATAAAAATGGAGACTGGGAAATTATTCGCTCTAAACTCAAAAAGAAAATTGTCATCGAAACGGTAATGCCCGACGAAATAGAACGATTTCCCTGGTCGGGACATTTGGGGATTACCTTGTTGCCAAAAGTCTTACCTTTAATTTATCAAAGCAAAACCACTTTAATTTTTACAAATACCAGAGCGCAGTGCGAAATCTGGTACCAACGGTTACTGGAAGCCGACGGAGACCTGGCCGGACAGATTGCCATGCACCACGGATCCATCAGTCGGGAGCTACGCAACTGGGTGGAAGAGGCACTGCACACCGAGCAACTAAAGGCCGTTGTCTGTACTTCCAGCCTGGATTTAGGGGTGGATTTTCGTCCCGTAGAAACCATTGTTCAGATTGGTTCTCCCAAGGGTGTCGCGCGGTTTATGCAGCGTGCCGGACGGAGTGGACACCAGCCGGGCGCTACGAGTCGGATACATTTTGTACCTACCAATTCTCTGGAATTAATCGAAGCCTCGGCGATTCGTACGGCGGTTAAAAATCAAAAACTGGAAGCCCGTTATCCCTACATCCGATCCTTTGACGTACTGGCACAATACCTGGTGACCCTGGCTACTTCGGAAGGCTTTGAGCCGGTATCGACACTGGCCGAAATTAGAACCACTTACGCTTTCAACAGTGTTTCAGACGAAGAATGGAATTGGTTAATCAATTTTATTACGACTGGTGGGCCCTCCATGGAAGCCTACGAAGAAATGCGACGTGTTGGTTTTCATACGGGACTTTATCGGATTATGAATAAAAAAATGGCAACCCGGCAACGGTTGTCGATGGGGACGATTGTTGGCAACAGCTCCATGAATGTTAAGTATCTGCGCGGTGGTAAAATTGGACAAGTGGAAGAGTGGTTTATTTCGCAAATAAAACCCGGAGAAACTTTTTGGTTTGCGGGGCGAAGTTTGGAATTGATCCAGATTCGTGGCATGGATGTGATTGTTAAAAAGAGTAAAAAGAAACGCGGAAAAATTCCTTCCTGGCAAGGTGGCCGCTTACCATTGTCTTCGCAGTTGTCAGAAGAGTTGCGTCAAAAAGTATCGCTTCTGAGCCAGGGTGAATATCCGGATAAGGAGCTGAAAAAAATAAAACCACTGACCGATTTACAGGCCCACCGTTCTTTGGTTCCCAACGAAAACCAACTATTAATGGAATACTTCAAAAGCCGGGAAGGATTTCATTTACTGGTTTATCCTTTTGAAGGGAGAGCGGTACATCAGGGAATCAGCACGTTGATGGCGTGGCGAATTTCACAGTTACAACCCATCAGTTTTACCATCGCCATGAACGATTACGGGTTTGAACTGTTATCAGATACGGAAATTCCAATTGATACCGCTTTGCGGAATAATGTTTTTTCAACGTTTCATCTGAGCGAAGATATTCAGTCGAGTGTCAATTCAGTAGAAATGGCGATGCGACAATTTAGAGAAATTGCGGCGATTTCCGGTTTGGTATTTAAAGGATATCCGACCAAAGAAAAGCGAGTCAAACATTTACAGTCTTCCGCCGAATTATTTTTTAAAGCTTTTGCGGATTACGAACCGGATAATTTATTACTGGTCCAGGCCTACGAAGAAGTGATGAGTTTTCAACTGGAAGAAGTGCGGTTACGGGCGGCGTTAAAAAGAATTGCGGGACAGGAAATAAAACTAATGCGCCCGCCGAAAGCGACGCCGTTTTCTTTTCCAATTATCGTAGATCGTCTACGGGAACGATTGAGCTCGGAGAAACTACAGGATCGGATCGACAAGATGCGGTTGCAGTTGGTAAGATAAATGAATATTCAATATTGGATATTCAATATTGAATATTTATTACACATTGTTAAAAACAGAACTACAAGGAGAACAACTAATACTGGATGCCGAAAAGGCGATCTACTGGCCGCGGCGCAGAGTCCTCTTGCTGGCAGATTTGCATTTGGGAAAAGCGGAACATTTTCGCCGGGAAGGATTGCCCGTGCCGATGGCGATTCGCACCAAAAATCTGGAAAGAATTGACGGGCTATTAAAAAAATATATCCCAGAGCGGGTAATTTTTTTAGGAGATTTATTTCATAGTTTGCACAATAAAAGCTGGACGGTATTTTGTAATTTTTTAAAAAAACGACCTGCGATATCTTTTGAACTGGTAATTGGAAATCACGATATTCTCAGCGAGGCTGATTATTCCGCAGCGGGATTGACCCTGCACGATGAACCATATCTACAAGCTCCTTTTATTTTATCTCATCATCCGCAGGAAGAAATTTTAGAGGGCTATTATAATTTGTATGGTCATATACATCCTTGTGTTTATTTGCAGGGTTTAGGAAAGCAATATATGCGCGTGGCTTGTTTTCATTTTGGAAAATACCACGGCGTGTTACCTGCTTTCGGAGAATTTACGGGCATGGCGAAGATGGAAACCGTCGAGGGTGATCGGGTTTTTATTGTGGTGGCACCTCAGCTGGCCACCGAGACCGGAATCGTAAAACAGGTTTCTTTCTGATTTAAATACCGTGTTTTCCACTAATTATAGAGGGAAAACCCCCATTTTACTAACTAAAATCTTTATCCTCTTTTTTTATTACCATTTATCCCCTATCTTTATCACAATAGTTATTGAGAAAGTAACTTTTAGGAATGAAATGATCAGGCTACTCACCATTACTTATTTTGATATTCAATTCCAATTTCTTACGGACATTGAACAATAACCTACTTACCTTTTTTAAAAAACTCACTGCGTAAACAGTGAACGGATGGGTACGACTTTAACAAGTGGTATACCCTTTGATTGTATTTAACCTCAAAAAAAAATCTATGCCGTCTATTCAACCCCACACCGGGACGTTGGGTTTGCGATTGGCGAAGCACTTGTTGCGTCGTACTTCTTATCGCTATACACCCGCAGCTATCGACAATCTTGCCGGTATGTCTGTTGACAATGCAGTTGACAGTCTCTTTGATCCTTACACGCCCGACATGGCGGAACCGCTGGATTATCTTGCCGGACAACCTTTCATTAATTCAGGAGTAGATTTGGATCCACCCGCCGGCCTGGAAGACTTTATAAAACGTCGTAACGTAACCGCCTGGTGGTTACGGGAAGCACAGTTAAATCCGGGTATTCAACACCGGATGACTTTCTTTTTACATAGCGTATTTGTTATTTCTACTACCGAAGTAACGCCAGCTCAGTTTTATGATTATTTGGATTTATTGCGTTTTTACGCGACTGGAAATTATAAAACCCTGGCCAAAAAAATAACCATCGATACCGCCATGCTTCGTTATTTAAATGGAAACCAAAACGAACGAGACAATCCGAACGAAAATTACGCGCGGGAATTTTTTGAATTATTTACCATTGGTAAAGGACCTCAAATCGCACCCGGAAATTATACCAATTATACGGAAGAGGATATCGTAACTGCCGCACGGGTACTGACGGGATGGAGGCCCACCTGGGATCGTCCCGTTGGCGGAAATAACGATTACCGGGATCCCGTTACCGGCATTACGCAGGGACGTCCTGGATTCTGGGCGCATGATTTAAATGATAAAACTTTTACGGGGGCATTTAATAATACTACAATTACGGGTGCGGTGGACGACCAGGATATGTTCCGTGAATTAGATGATTTTGTAGAAATGATTTTTGCACAATCGGAGACCGCAAAAAATATCTGCCGCAAATTGTACCGGTATTTTGTCCACAATAATATTTCCCCAGAAATTGAAACAGATATTATTACGCCGCTGTCACAAACGCTGATTGCGGCTGATTATAATCTGGAACCAACCGTTAAGCAGCTACTGAAATCTCAGCATTTTTACGATACCGGAGACGCCGATGCGACCGACGATGTGATTGGAGGAATAATAAAATCTCCGATGGAAAACTGGATTCAGACGGCTACTTTTTTTGGACTTCAGGTGCCCGATCCGGTGACGGACGGGGAAGATCATTATTTTGGCTGGTACTGGCGTACCGTGGCTTTGGTATTACACGAAACTGGAGGAATGACTTTTTTCAGACCCGAAAACGTGGCGGGATACGCCGCTTACTATCAGGCGCCGGGATACGATAAAAATTGGTTTGGAGGTAGTACCTTAATTGGCCGGTATAAACTGCCGGAGATTTTATTAACCGGACAGCGGGTACTGTTTTCCGGAGAAACGATGGCCAGCCCGATAAATATTGTCTCTTTTATTCAAAATAGTGGAATTGTGTCGGATCCTGCCGACGGTACTGAAATTGTGGATAATCTCATTGGTTATTTATTTGCTGAAGCTACGGAACCTGCCCGTCGGGATTATTTTCTTAATCAGGTATTTCTGGATGACCTCTCGCTTATAAATTGGCAATTTGAATGGCAGTCGTACGAGAACACGGGTAATGCAACCAGCGTAAGAATACCGCTGGAACGATTATTTACGGCGCTGATTTCCTCACAAGAATTCCAAAATAACTAAAAATGAAAAGAAGAAATTTTCTTAATAATATAACAAAGTTATCTGCGGCACCTATTTTATTAAATGGTTTGCCCCTGCGAAGCTTTGCGTCTCCCAGTTTTCTACCATCTAACTGTCAGGGAATCGGAGATCGGGTAATGGTGATCATTTTTCTAAAAGGAGGAAACGATGGATTAAATACCATTATTCCAGTTGATCAGTACAGTCGCTACGCAAATCTGCGTCCCGATATTCGTATCAATGCGGGCAATTATATCAATTTGGATACGACGCTGCCCATCGGAGACCAGGTTGGATTAAATCCCGCAATGACTTCTTTTAAAGCGATGTATGACAACGGTCAGGCAAGTTTGATTCAGGCCGTCGGCTATCCGGGGTTTAATCAGTCTCATTTTAAATCTACTGATTTATGGCTAACGGGTGGGGATGGAACTCCGGCAAATTTTAACATTAATAGTGGCTGGATGGGCCGTTATCTGGATACTGCGTTTCCTGGTGCATTTGATGGACCGACAACCAACTATCCGGATCCGATGGGAATTCAACTGGGAGATACGAAGCCCTCTATCGGTTTTCACGATCATGGTAACGAATATATTGGTGTAAATTTAAGTAATCAGAATCCGGGTAATTTATTTGGATTGTTAAATGGTTTAGGGACGGCTCCGCACGGTGGAGTTCCAGCCTCTGATTATGGAGACAATATTAATTATATCATGGGTGTAGAAAATACAACCAATGCTTACGGAGGTAGAATTTCTTCTGTTTACAATAACGGAAATAATTCTACTACTTCCTATCCGAATAGTAATCTTGGCGGGCAACTAAAAACGGTGGCACGTTTGCTGAGCGGTGGCAGCAAAACCAAAATATTTCTGGTCCATAAAAGCGGTTTTGATACCCACGCCAATCAGGTACAGGCAGGTAGCACCCAATTAGGGACTCATGCGGATTTGTTGAGCGATGTTTTTGATTCGATCAAAGCTTTCACGGATGACCTGACTAATCTGGGATTAGAACAAAATGTAATGACTGCTACTTTCTCCGAGTTTGGTCGACGAATCACACAAAACGGAAGTATGGGAACTGACCACGGAAACTTTGCACCCGTATTTTTATTTGGTTCCGGTGCGGCACCGGGTGTTCACGGTACCAATATCAATATCGATCCAAATACGTTGGATGCTGCTGGTAATTTACCATCGACGGCTTTGCAACATGATTATCGATCCATCTGGAAAACACTACTGCAAGATTGGCTGGCCGCTGGAGATGATGTTTTGACAGGGTCTAGTTTTAATAGTTATAGTAAAATTGCCGGACTGGTAACACCGGGTCTGATTGTTCCACCGGAGTGTTATAATGTAACGAGTGTTTTACCCGTAGCGTTTTCTGAGTTTACTGCTGAATATATAGTTGCTAAGAATGAAGTGGAATTATTTTGGCAGACTGAAAGTGAAATTAATCATTCTCACTATTTGGTACAGCGTTCTGCGGACGGTCGGAATTTTGAAGATATCGAACTGGTAGACAGTGCGGGCGAAAGCAGCGTGACCCAGAAATATTATTCGGTAGACGATCAACCGCTGCCGGGTATTTCTTATTATCGAATCAAGTCAATTGATCTGGATGACAGTATAGAGTATACCGATGTACGTTCTGTACGCAATGAAGGTGGTGGAAATGAAAATATTAAAATATATCCAAATCCGGCAAAATATGATTTCAATCTGGTATTAACCACCGAACAGGAGTACGACGGAATCATCCAGGTTTTTGATCTGCGTGGAAAGATAATAAAAGAACGTTCGGTTCGGGTGACTAAGGGTTTTAATAAATTTAATCTATCTGTAGAAAAACTGCCTAATGGGAATTACACTGTAGTCCTGGTCAAAGGACGCAGAAATGTGGCCTCGATGAAATTATTGGTAGTACCATAACGATTTAAGAATCATTTTCATTTGATAACTAGACGTGCTTAAAAGGTTAGCCGTCACGATAGCGATCAAAGAGTGACTGAAAATTTAGGGTCATTTCTTTGATCGTTTTTTTATGAAAAAAAATTATTAACTTCCCCTTTCAAATTAATTTTACATGAAAAAACTAAGGTTATTATATATCATTCCCGTTATTCTTTTTGCCACTATTTTGCTGGCAACAGATTTTAACGAGTATGCTGAAGAGAATAATAATAGGACCTTTACCAGGCAGACTGCGGAAAGCACCGAATATTTTGATCAAATGATGTCTGCCCTGACCCATCCCCGTTGTCTTAATTGTCATCCCAGTGATAATAAACCCAAGCAGGGAATTGAAGCGCATCCCCACTATTTTGGGGTAGAACGAGGAAAAGACGATCATGGATTTACCGCCACCAATTGTAACACCTGTCACCAGGAAGAAAACAACGATTTTTCCGGCGTGCCCGGTGCTCCCCACTGGGGCCTGGCTCCGGCGAGTATGAACTGGGAAGGTTTATCCAAAACGGAGATTGCTACTTCTATGATGGATAAAAGCCGGAACGGTGGTAAAACACCCAAAGAAATCTTAAAACATTTGACGGAAGATCCGCTGGTATTGTGGGCCTGGAATCCAGGAATTGATGCTGCGGGAAATCCCAGAGAAAAACCACCGATTTCAAAAGAGGCATATATTGCGGCGGTGAAGGGTTGGTTTGAAGCGGGCGCAGTGATTCCGCAGTAGGAGCGTATTGCAATACGCCCTACTGCGAAATACGCCTCTGATGCGAAAACCAAGGCGGTAAAATATGATTGGATTTTAACATAGCATCCGAAGGGAGATCCAATCATTTTTTATCTTGCTCTGATCAATAAAATTAATGAGGATATCAAGAATGCGTTTGATCGTATTTTGCAAAAATGATTTTTTTCATAAAAACAAAATTTTGGACAAGCCCTCACGGCACAGGCGATACTAATTTTAGCGCTTTCTAATATTAAAAACGATTCAACGATTCAACAAATCAACAACAATATGAAAATATCATTCAACATAAACGGACAACCGCAATCGGTAGAAATTGAAGATCCCAACACGCCTTTACTATGGGTGGTACGCGATATGCTCGATTTAAAAGGAACCAAATTTGGTTGTGGAAAAGCGGCTTGTGGTGCATGTACCTTACACGTAGAAGGCGAAGCGGTACGGTCTTGTTCCTACGCGGTAAAATTTGCGGAAGGGAAAAATGTAGTAACCATCGAAGGATTGGGCGACCGCGAAAATCCACATCCGGTACAACAAGCTTGGATTGAACACGTAGTTCCGCAATGTGGGTATTGCCAACCGGGATTTATCATGGCCACGGCGGCATTGCTCGCAAAAAATCCAAATCCTACCGACGAAGACATTGACAATAACATCGTAAATGTGTGCAGATGCGCAACTTATACCCGAATGCGTAAAGCCATTCACCGGGCAGCAGATTTAACGCCATCGTCTAAGGTACTGAATGAGTAGAGACAATACATGCCTTGTCTCTACGATTCTACACCTCAACAATTCAACAAGCGCAGCGTTTCAACTTCACAACAAGCACAGCGCCTCAACCATTCAAAAAATGAATAAAAATAAAAAAACTTCCCGTCGAAAATTTTTAGTCCGTGGTGGACTGGGCACGTTGGGTGTCCTGGCCATTGGTACGTACGTCTTTAGAAATCCGCTCCGTCGCAAGACCTTATCCATTGCGGAAACATTGATTCCTCCCTATAACGGATCAGGCACCAAAGCTAATTTATGGTTTGAAATTACTAAAGACAATCAGGTGATGCTGCATTCTTCCAAAGTAGAAATGGGGCAAGGTACTTTTACGGGACTGGCGCAGATGGTCGCCGATGAGCTGGATGTAGCGATCGAACAAATACAAGTCATCGGAGCGGCCAGTGCTACCGGAATCGTGGATGGATTGAGCACCGGAGGTAGTCTGTCCATCGCTTCGTTGTGGGTCCCCTTACGGGAAATGGCGGCCACGATGCGGGAGATGGTAAAAGGAGAAGCGGCGAAAAAGATGGGTGTAGCCAAAAGCGATCTAACGACCAAAGACGGCGTTGTTTCTGGTGGCGGAAAAACGATGACCTATGCCGAAGTAGCGGCGGACGTGACCGAATGGGATGTGCCGGGTACGCCAGATTTGCGGCCCGTTAGTAGTTATAAATTTGTGGGTAAACCAATTCCCAGAGTGGACCTGGCGGCTAAAGTTTTTGGCGATCCAATTTTTGGAATGGACGCCGAAATGCCGGATATGTTACACGCTTGTGTGATCCGTCCAGAGCACATCGGCGCTACTTTTAAAAGCGCGGATACGAGTAAAGCCGAAGGAATGAACGGCGTAGTCAAAGTAATTGAAACCGAGGATTGGGTAGGTGTCGTAGCCAAAACTTTTTCGCAGGCACTGGCCGCTAAACGAGCCATTAAAGTAACCTGGGATATTCCCAGAAAATGGACCGAATCAGATATCCGGGAGATGCTACAAGTGGGAAAAGGAGACCGGATGATTACCCAAAAGGTAGGCGATGAACTGGACCCGGAAGATGCCGATGTCGTCTCCATAGCATTTTCCAGTCCGATCGGTGCACACGCACAGATGGAACCAAACGGAGCCGTTGCCCACGTAGAAGATGGAAAAGCGACTATCATTTTGTCTACCCAGGTGGTAGGAATCACCCAGAAGCAAGTCGCCAAAGCATTGGGAATTGATACCGACGATGTCAATATTATTCCGACGTATCTAGGGGGTGGTTTTGGTCGACGACTCAATACCTCACACGCGGTGATGGCTGCTAAAATGTCCAAAGAAGTCGGTAAGCCCGTCAAATATTTTTTTACCAGAAAAGAAGAATTTCAAAACGATACCTTCCGACCGCCGACGCATCATATTATGCGCGGCAAATTAAACGCCAACGGATTTTTGGATAGTGTGGAACATCATTATGCGAGTGGCGACGTGGCCATCAACTCGGTGCTGATGCCAGGGTTTGCCCATACCGTTTTAGGAACGGACTTTGGTGCGATGCGTGGTGCCAATATTATGTACGAAAAGATACCTAATCACCGTTCGGTACAGTGGCATACGACTCTGCCTTTTGCGACCAGCTGGTGGCGAAGTCTGGGACTGCTGGCCAACACCTTTGCGATTGAAAGTTTTATCGATGAGATGGCGATCAAAGCGGGAAAAAGTCCGGTAGATTTTCGACTGGCCATGCTTGGCACGGAAGGAAATCAGGCCCGGATTCGTAAAGTGATTGAGGTGGCTGCGGAAAAGTCTGGTTACACGGATAAAGTGAAAGGAGACAAAGCGATGGGCTTTGCGGCGTCGATTGATACGGGTTCTCCGTGTGCGCAAGTAGTGGAGGTGTCGATTGTTGATAACAAGATAAAAGTACATAAAGTGACTTGTGCGTTTGACTGTGGAATTGCCGTCAATCCGGATCAGGTACGGGCGCAGTGTGAAGGTTCGATTATGATGGGCATCAGTGGTGTGTTACACGAAAAAATGACCTTAAAAGATGGTCAGTTGTACCCGACGATTTATGGTCCTTACGAGATGGCTTTGATGCGCGATGCGCCGGGCGAAATTGATATTCATTTGATTCAGGGAGCGGAGGTGCCGTTGCCGGTGGGCGAGCCGCCGCTGGGTCCGATTGGTGCGGCGATTGGGAATGCGGTAAGGAGATTGACGGGGAAAAGAGTGGGGGATTTGCCGATGCGGGTGGGGTGATTTTGGATTTAGTGATGTGCGAATTTTTTGATATGAGGATATGTGGAGGAGTAGAAGGAATTTTAAAGGTAGCTTTGATTTCTCTATTTTTTATAAAATAAAATCTATGTTGTTAGGCATGGCGCTACTTTGTAAAAAATTAAAGTTTTGTTAGTAACAAAATCCTTTCTTTTATGATAAAATATCCTCAGTCGTTAAAAAGAATTAATAGACAATATATTTATTTTTAATGGGTTTTGTTACAAGATATATTCGCATAAACACCGATGTTATCTAAAGGTCAGTTAAAACGAAAATCCAACTTATGACTTCACTCTACTTTTTGTCCCGTCTTGTTTTTGTCCTGTTAATAAGTCTCTTGATCATCGATTCTGCCGAAGCCCAATTAAAGAAAGGAGATTACCACGTAGATTTTCGGAATTTGATTTTTTATTCTAGTCAGGGGATTAACCGGCCAGCATTCAATGTTGATATAACCTACCTTAAAATGGTGAGTGATCGATTTATGGTAGGTGGCGGATTATTCTTTGAGCGCTATCATTATCGGACAAGCTTTAGAGATATTTCTTGGACTGAACTTCAGGTGCGTCAAATATCGCGGTATTATTTTGCGACGGGTCGAGTTGCCCCCTTTGCCAGTCTGGAAAATCTTTTTGAATCCAGGAAACTGGAAGGGCGCAGTCGGCATTTTTTAGGGTATCAGCTAAATCCTGGATTAGGGCTGACTTATTTTTTGCGACCTGATATTGCTCTGGAAGGATTGTTGACAACCAACGTACTTAATATGGGAGACTTTGATTCGGTTCGGAAAGTTCTGAATTTTAATCTTGGATTGAAGTTGTTTTTTAGTAATAAGTTTTTTACAAAAACGGCAGCGCTGCCAGAGCGAATTCTAAAAAAGGGGAATATTATTACGACGACTCGCCTGAATTTTAGAAAAGAATTAGAAGATGAGAAAGATGGCAACCTCACCATTGCTCCCAATATTCGATATTTTTTGACGGATCGGTTGAATATTTTTGCTGGGTATGCGCGTCCACGCTCCAATGTTCCGAGTAGATATGAGCGTAGTAATCTCTTTGACGATTTAGTTTTCTCTTTGGGGGCGGCTTATTATATTCCCTTAACGGATCAATTATTTTGGAATTTTGATATTAACAACAGTGTTATTTTTAGCGGAGATAACTTACTAAATATTATGAATGAGGGCATCTACTTCATGGCTACTCAAATTAGTTCGTCCCTGCAATATTTTACTGGTCCAGCCAAATTCTACGGTGGGATTAGCTACCTCAATATCAGCGACAGAAATTCCAGGGATGATCCATTTAGAAAAATAGGAAGTAACTACAGCCTGTTTACCGGCGTAGATTATTATATTTCAGACTATATTTTTGTGAATACTGAGCTTGAATTTTCTGATTTTAATGCTTCGAATGAAAGAAATTCCGGGGAGGTGATCCGATTGGATTTCGGACTTGGATTTATTATTGGAAAAAAGAGATGATTTAGTAGAATGTCTATTCCACAACAGGCCGTATCAGTGGTTAGGTATTTAGTCCCCGAGGTACTAACCTCTAGCAAATGCAACCATTCAGTCTGATTACTCGTCTACATCATAACACCCCTCTAAATTTTAAAAGTACAGAACTGCCCCATCCCTCAACGTAATTTTTTCAACTTGTTTGGAAAACACTTGCTCGTAGTAAAGAGAATTTTTTTAAATAAAATTAATTTCTTATGAATTTTAAACGGTCAATTCTTTTTTGCCTGGTGCTCTCAGCTGTGCTGAAAACGGGTGCTGCGATTGCCTGTTGTGCGGGAGATCCGACCAGCCTTACGGAATTACTGGTCAGTTCTACCGACCAACGTGCTATTTTACTGGTGACCGTGGATAGTAGCTGGACGGATCAACAATATGCTTTTCGAAGTATGGCTACGGTGAATAAAAGTTATAAATATCCACCAAAAGATGCCATAATTTTCATTGGGAGTGGTTACGGGAATTCATCCGCAGGAGGACATTTTTTGAAAAAGGGAGCACAATATTTGTTGGTCAGTGGAACCCGGGATGGAAAAAATTATGGTGGTTTTGTTTGTGACAAATTTTCTTATCAGCTAGGACCAAATCGTAATAGATATCCTCGGATAATAGATCAAATGATTTTTATAAAAGAATATTTTGAAAAAGTAGAAAATCAATTTACCGGTCCTATTCAATTGGAACTCGAAGGGAAAATCTATATGGAAGGCTTTCTGAAAAACGGGATTCCTCACGGTGAATTCAAACATTATGAGACCAAAGGATACGGAAAAGATAAAGATCAGCATTTATTGAAAAGTCAGGCCACTTATATCAATGGAAAGCTGGATGGAAAAAATATTGAATACAGAAATCAATATCATCGGGATTATGAAATTCACCATTTTTATAATAATGGAATTTTATTAAAAACAGAAACCTGGTACCCGGGAGTGACCGGACTTTATTTGGCTGCTTTCAGGGAATATACGGATTTTGGAGATTTCCTTTTGACCAGGACTATATCCAGTTCAGGAGAAGATACCTTACAGCAGGAAACCTCTTCCCTGAAATTAAAGAAACTTGATTATGATTATAACCTTCCAAATGACCTTAGAAATATCTACCATCATATCCATCGGAGATATTCAAAAACGGGCGTACTGCTTGAGGAAGGAACCTATTTTTGGGGCGCCAGAGTAGGGCACTGGATTTGGTACCACGAGGATGCTACGATTAAGGAAGAGAAATTTTACGAAACGCCTGAGCGTCCCGAAAATCTCGTTACGTTATTCCACCCGGAAGGTACGGTAAAAATACAGGGAAGTTTACATCAGGGATTGCCCGAAGGACGATGGAATTATTACGGGGAAAACGGCGAACTTCATTTTCACGTCTTTTATAAAAATGGACGATTGAATGGAACCATTCGACGATTATATAAAGATTCCAGTAGTGAATTTGATTTTGTAGATGGTAAAAAACATGGTGCTGGAAAGTATTTTAGAAAAGGAAAATTAACCTCGACAGAAAATTATAAGAATGGCGAAAGGGATGGCTTGTTTCAAACCTATGATAAAGACGGAATCCTTCGTAGTAGTACTTCTTACAAAGATGGTCATCTGCACGGAACGCAGTTCAGGCTTTCTCCGGAAGGAGATACGTTAAGTCTCCGCAATTACACCAACGGTTATTTAGATGGATTATACCGAACTACCGATAGCTGGAAAAACGAAGAAGGATATTATGATATGGGTTGGAAAATTGGGGTATGGAAAAATTATTTTATTAAAAAAGAATTCTATTCTATTTATGATTATGGTAACGAAAGAGGTACCAATATTCATCGTCAGGAAATGGTCTACGATAGAATTATCTGGAAAGATTTAAATGGAAATATTTTGTCAAAGGAAGATATAAAAAATAGATAGTTAGTAAGTTAGTAAAATAGCTATGAAGCTGAAGATATTTTGCATTAACTTTAAACAACTTTAAAAAAACTCTTTTAAACAATATTTCGGTAACTTTTGAGCGCCTAATATTTGTCATTATCAGGCAACCATCTCTGTTAAATTTTGTTTCCTCCCTGACCACCAGGTTGTCATTAAAACAAAAAACAAAAACAGAAAATGCAAACCTCCATCCTTTGGTTTCGAACCGACCTCCGACTGTCCGACAATCTCGCCCTTCAGGCTGCGCTGAAAGACAGTGACCAAATCATTCCCGTTTACATCTTTGACGAACAATGGCTCGGTAAAGACCGGTGGGGGTTTGATCGGACGGGACCTTACCGAATACAGTTTTTATTAGAATCGCTCAAAGATTTAAAAGTACATCTACAGGAGGTGGGGAGCGATCTGATCATTAAAAGAGGAAACCCGGTGGTGCTGCTTAAGTCGATTGGTGAGCAATATGGTTGCAAGAATATTTACGCTACGAAAGAATATACCAGCGAAGAGATTGCGATAGAAAACAAATTATTTGCGGATTTAAACGTACATCTTTTTCATAGCAACTTGCTGATTCATCCCGATGATATTAAGTTTGAGATTCAACGAATGCCCGAAGTATTTACCGCTTTTAGAAAAAAAGTGGAGCGTTATTCGGAAGTTCGGTCGCCTTTTAAAAGTCCGGAATCCATCAGTAGTCCTGCGTTAGAAAAAACGGATATACCCGTGCTGACAGATTTTGGGTTTGAAGAATATACGCCGGATAAGCGGGCTGTTCTTCCTTTTAAGGGAGGATCACTGGAAGCTTGCAAAAGATTGGATCATTATTTTTGGGACACGGAAAAATTATCGGTTTACAAAGAAACCCGGAATGGTTTGATTGGAGCTGATTACTCCAGTAAGTTTTCTCCGTGGCTGGCGCATGGCTGTATTTCTCCCCGAACTATTTACGAAGAGATAGAGCGGTACGAGGAGGAAGTGGAGAAAAATGAGTCTACCTACTGGCTCAAATTCGAATTGCTCTGGCGGGAATTTTTTAAATATACGGCGATGCGATACGGTAATAAAATATTCCAGGCTAACGGGATCAAAGACAAAAATAAAAAATGGGGATACCGTCCGCGGACTATGGAAAAGTGGATAGATGGAGAGACCGGTGATGATTTTGTGGACGCCAATATGATCGAACTCAAAGAGACCGGATTTATGAGCAACCGGGGAAGACAGAACGTAGCTTCTTATTTAGTTCACCAGCTGAATCTGGACTGGAGAGCCGGGGCTGCCTGGTTTGAATCTATGTTGATTGATTATGATGTAACTAGTAATTATGGCAACTGGATTTACGCCGCCGGGGTAGGCAATGATCCACGGGACCGTATCTTCAATACGCAGAAGCAGGCAGGAATGTACGATAAATCAAGAGCGTACCGGAAGCTTTGGCTGGATTAGTAGATGTCGATAATTCCCAGGATTGTTATTTTTTTCAACAAAATAATCCCCACCCACTCAAAATGGACAGGGATTATTATTATCAATATCTGCCAACGATCAACCGACCGCCAGTACCTACTCCTCACTCCCTTTGTGCAAACCAACCACCGTCAAAACGGTAGCACCGATTACCCAATAGTAGTAAGCATCCAGTCCTTTAAAAGCCAGGACGAAGGGAACGATGACAAAGACCAGTCCGACCATCAAGTCGACGGCCAGGTGAATTTTGTAAGGAATAACTTTGATGACGCCCAGACGGTGATCGGTCAAAAGGGTCAGGATTAAGGCGGCGACACCCGTAGCCAGAGAAAGCTGAAAAGCCAATGGACTAGAACTACCCAACCCCAATAAAAAAGGGAGGCCGATTAATGATAGTGCAACGGGATAATCAAGCAGGGCGTGGATTTCTTTTGTGATGAAACGCATAATGGAGGATTTAAAAGGTTAAGAAATTGGGAGCGGTTTAATTATTTGGTTTATCAGCATAGCTCCTTTGTTTATACAAAGATGCAGGTATATACAGGTAATCTATAGGGCTATACTTCCCGTTAGTAGGTCTATTGTTCCTTTTGTGAGAAATAAGCGTGCGGGTGAGAAATTCCTTATTCCTAAATAGAAAAAGCCAATCAGGCATATCGCCGGATCAGCTTTTTAGAGATTGAATTTTTTTGAAAAGTAATAGTGTGTGACAAATTGCGGTATTGTGTTAAAGCTAGTTGGCCGGTTAGCCAGTTGGCTTTCTTCTAACGTATTTTACGTTTACGGGAAGCCAAGCCAACAAGCCAATAGCCAACTGGCTAACCAGCAATTATTTTTCCCTACTTCGTCAACGTCGGCGCCGTCGCTCCACAAGTCGTTCCTACGGCAATCGTAAAATATTCATTGGCAGGATCGGCGATCATGGTTTCCCAAATGTCTCCCGCTACGAGAGACATTGGTTCGTAAGTTGTACCGTCGTTGGTAAAGTCGCCATCATCATCTCGTAGTAGGTAGTAGATACCATCAGCCGTTAGTGGCATGGCTGGAAGATCGAAGTTGGGGTCGTCTACTTCTACTTGGAAAAGGGCATTGGTGATATCAAAATGTTCCGAAAATTTCCAGGTACGGTCAATACTGGAAAAATCAACGCCAGGGATAGTAACGTTGGCATTGACCCAATTGGCATTAGCCGGTGCACCGTCATTTCCCCATATCAAGTAGGTTCCATCTGTTGGAATCGAGTTTCCATTGAGTTCATTGGTGGCAGCGATGGTTCCTTGACCGATCGTAATGATTGCTTCTAATTCCATGGACTTGGATTGTTTTTGGTGCAATCCAGAACAATCATCCCGACCAATTCCCGCAATATCATTGGCGTAGCCATCGGTAATATCTTTTAAGGTTGTTCCGGAGGAAGCCGCATAATCATGAGGTAGGGTTATTCCATATTTAAGGGCTAAATAAGATTGAATTCTTTCTTTTTCTATTTGACTTAAAGTATCATTATAAACCAATACTTCGGAAATAGCTCCATTAAAAATTCTACCGCCATTATTTGTAATAGATTCGCTGGCGGATTTTCGTCCGATAGATACAGGACCATTTATATTGTTAACGCCTGTTTGATAGTCCGGTGCTTCATTGATATTGCCTGCTGTAAGTGAGGTAAGTGCACTTGGATCAGTTGAAAATACGTTTCCATTACGATATTCTCTCCGATAGGAACCAAACTCAATTTCCATTTCTAAAAAACAAGCTTCATCTCCGAAACCATGTCCTAAATGTCTTTGACTTGAAGGTGAATAGCTCCCAAGGAAAGCATCGGAAAAAGTCATTCCGTAACCCCGATCTATACTTTTACCAAAGTCAAAAACATAATTATACCCTTCATTATCAATAGTTGGATTACAAACAATAAATACATGTATTCCTTCATTATCTGAAAAAATATAATCGGCTCCTAAGTTTAAACCATCCGAAAAATCATCGGTATAGTCTCCATCAAATTCGATCCCAGGATTGAAGTTAATGGAATTGTCGGAATACAAAGGAACGTCTGTCGCATTCGTACTTGCATCGGCAGAATATCCATTGATGGATTGATCGGCCCAGGAAGTTACGTCATTCCCATCTACGGTGGTATTGGTGCCCGTTTCGGCTTTTAGCCAAAGCTGCATATCCTGCTGGACGCCACCCGGGAAGGCTTCATCAATTCTACCATCTCCATTATCATCAATACTATTATTACAAATTTCGTCAACTGGTGGACCTTCCTCGTGGACAATCGTAAAATATTGCCAGCTTCCAGGAGTCAAAGCAATCTCATAAAGCGAGCCCGTAGTGTTGGTTAAAGAAGTAGTCAGGCTGCCACCATTAGCAAAATCACCATCCATATCAAACATGATTTTGTAGCCGCTAAGTGCTCCAGGAGTTAGAGCGGCAATATCATTTTCCGGATCATCCATATCAATGGTAAAGGTAATATTCTGGCTGATATTGGTATTGTTGATTTTCCAGGTTCTGTTAATTCTTGAATCTGAACTAAAGCCTCCGATTGGACTCCAGGTATCTACGGATTGTCCATCATTTCCTACCACTAAGAAATTTTCATCGGCAGAAAAAGTATTGACATTGCTTTGATTGGTCGCTGCGATAGCGCCAAGCGATAAGATAACGATCCCTTCATCTTCTACCGACTTGGATTGTTTTTGGTTGAAACCAGAACAATCATCCCGGCCAATTCCAACTATTTCGTTGGCATAGCCATCGGTAATATCTTTTAAGGTCGTTCCGGAGGAAGCGGCATAATCATGTGGCAGGGTCATTCCATATTTAAGGCCCAGATAAGATTGAATTCTTTCTTTTTCTGTCTGCGTCAAGGTATCATTATACACCAGGACCTCTGAGATAGCGCCCATAAATACGCGATTCTGATCCAGATACTGACTAGCTGACTTTCTACCGATCGATACCGGACCGGAGGTATGATCTCCGTTGGCGGCCGTTCCGTAATGGTCACTTTCTGCTATTTCAGCGGCGGTGATTTGGCTCAGTGTAATGGGATTAGTCACCACCACAGCACCATCCTGATAAACTGTCTGATTATTGTTGAATTTAACTTCAAATTCCAGTAAAGAAGGAGCTGGTCCTGTAAAGTGATTCAGAAAGCTGGTTGCACCTCCAAAAGCGCCAGGGGTAGTGGATCTGGTCGTATTGTTAGACCATCCCAGGCTGTAACCATCACTGACGACTCCTCCAAAATCCAGGACTTTGTCATATTGGAGACCGCCGGCTGCGGTATTGACGACCGCAAAAATATGGATCCCATCATTCGTTGAATAAATATAGTCTGATCCTAAATGTAGCCCATCCGAAAAGTCATCTGTATAAGTACCATCGAAGACGA
>CALLPK010000115.1 GCA_938015415.1 uncultured Saprospiraceae bacterium | reverse complement strand
ATGGGATAGGTTCCCAGCGGTTGGGTACTTCCATTGGCGGGCCCACTGGTCTGTATCAGGATTGGAACCCCGGTTGGACAGGTTGTACCAAAAGTAGGTTCGGTCCAGGCAGCAACTCCAGAAGTAGCACCAACCCCTGCGTCAATATTAATATCCGAGGAACAATCTAAGGTCAAAATAGGACCGCTGTTAATCAGATTGACCGTATAATCCTCTACCTCACCAAATTCAAAAAGTTCACAGGGTTCCGCTGCTTGAGTACGATTCATAGACACCCGCATTCGCGTATTTCCGGCGGTTGCTCCCGCAGGAATCGTAATGTTTTGGATCACTGGATTAGCGGACGTTCCATTAACTCCATTGGTGTAAACCGCAGAAACAACCAACTCTCCCGGATCGGCAAAACTTTCGTTTTGATTAAAATCAATCCAAACCTGAATGTACTCGGTATAATGTGTATAGCTGAATACTGGCTGAACGCTAATCTGATAACTTCCCCCGATATCTGCGTTGGCCACTAAATTGGTAAAATCACTATATCCGGATTTATCACTGGGATTATCCAGATCATTTAGGTTTACGTTCCCAATCCAGTCTACCCACGGAGCGGATGCCGAGGATTCACAATAACCATTACCAACGGGGCCTCCGTCATTGACTGTGATTGTAAACGAACAGGTTTCAATATTTCCACAGTTATCACTGGCTTCGTAAGAAACGATATTTGTACCGATCGGGAATGAATTCCCGGATGTAAGACCATTCGTTTGTAAAATATTGGTAATGCCCGATGGACAGTTTGTTGTTGGAATGGGGGCACTCCAGGTCGCGCTAATCGTTGTCGCACCGGGTAGGGTGGTGAGCGTTTGATTAGGTGGACAGTCCAGTGTCAGGGTAGTGATACCACCATCATTGACGGTGATGGTAAAAGAACAGGTTTCAACGTTTCCACAATTATCAGTTGCTTCGTAAGTAATCGTATTTATACCAATCGGAAACAAACTTCCATTAGGAAGACCAGCCGTTTGTGAAACACCAACAAGGCTCATTGGACAGTTAGTAGCTGGCGATGGAATAGACCAGGTAGCTACCGCAGAGGTAGCTCCCGGTGAGGTGGAAACTACAAAGTCAGCCGGACAAGTAAGTGTGATGGAGGTCGGCTGGCTTTCGATGTTTACAGAAAAAGAACAGGTTTCTACGTTTCCACAATTATCGGTTGCTTCGTAGGTAATTGTATAATTGCCGACGGGTTGTGTACTACCATTGGCCGGTCCACTAACTTGTGATAAGGTGGTAATATCGTCTGGACAAGTAGTGGCGACCGAGGGTTCCACCCATGTGATGATACCAGAAGTAGCGCCGACTCCGGCATCAATCGTAATGTCGGCGGAGCAGTCAAGCGTAAGGATTGGACCGCTATTGGTAATGTTGACGGTATAGTCTTCTACCTCTCCAAGATCAAAAGTTTCACATGGAGTGCTAGCCTGATTTCTTTGCATCGCTACGCGCATTCGGGTACTTCCGGAAGTAGCATTAGCAGGAATAAGAATATTTTCTGAAATAGGTGATGGGGTAGTTCCGTTAACGCCATTAGTATAAATTGTGGAAACAACCAATTCTCCCGGATCGTTAAAGTTTTGGTTTTGATTAAAATCAATCCATACCTGAATATACTCCGTATAGTGAGTATAGCTGAAAATAGGTTGAACTGATAATTGATAATTATCGCCTGTATTTACATTAGCGACCAAATTGGTGAAATCACTATATCCGGATTTTTGACTGGTATTATCCAGGTCGCTAAGTGCTACGTTGCCAATCCATTCTACCCAGGGTTGGTTAGCGCGGGATTCACAGTAACCATTTCCGACGGGACCACCATCGGTGACAATAATTTCAAAAGAACAGGTTTGAACATTCCCGCAATCATCGGTTGCTTCGTAAGTAATCGTGTTATTTCCGATGGGAAAATTGTCGCCTGGAGGGAGTCCTGCGGTTTGTGTGATGCTGGTAATTCCAGATGGGCAGGTGGTGGATGGAACGGGGATTGTCCAGGTAGCTACTGCGGTTGTTTGGCCTATGGCGGTGGTTAAAGATTGCTCATCGGGACAATCGAGGGTAAGCAATGCTGGACCACCGTCGGTGACAATAATTTCAAAAGAACAGGTTTGGATATTACCGCACTCATCGGTTGCATCGTAAGTAATCGTGTTGTTTCCGATGGGAAAATTGTCGCCTGGAGGGAGTCCTGCGGTTTGAGTGATGGTGGTAATTCCAGATGGGCAGGTGGTGGATGGCACGGGAACGGTCCAGGTAGCCACTGCGGTAGTTGCGCCTATGGCGGTGGTTAAAGATTGCTCATCGGGACAATCGAGGGTAAGCAATGCTGGACCACCATCGGTGACAATAATTTCAAAAGAACAAGTTTGAATATTCCCGCAATCGTCGGTTGCTTCGTAAGTAACGGTATTACTACCGATGGGAAAATTGTCGCCTGGAGGGAGTCCTGCGGTTTGTGTGATGCTGGCAATTCCAGATGGGCAGGTGGTGGATGGCATGGGAACGGTCCAGGTAGCGACGGCAGTTGTTTGGCCCACGGCGGTGGTTAAAGATTGCTCATCGGGACAATCGAGGGTCAGCAATGCTGGACCACCATCGGTGACAATAATTTCAAAAGAACAAGTTTGAACATTCCCGCAATCGTCGGTTGCTTCGTAAGAAATCGTGTTATTTCCGATGGGGAAATTGTCGCCTGGAGGGAGTCCTGCGGTTTGTGTAATGCTGGCAATTCCAGTTGGGCAAGTGGTGGAAGGAACGGGGATTGTCCAGGTAGCCACTGCAGTAGTTTGGCCCACGGCGGTGGTTAAAGATTGCTCGTCGGGACATTCGAGGGTCAGCAATGCTGGACCACCGTCGGTGACAATAATTTCAAAAGAACAGGTTTGAACATTCCCGCACTCGTCGGTTGCATCGTAAGTAATCGTGTTATTTCCGATGGGGAAATTGTCGCCTGGAGCGAGTCCTGCGGTTTGTGTAATACTGGCAATTCCAGTTGGGCAGGTGGTGGATGGAACGGGAACGGTCCAGGTTGCGACGGCAGTTGTTTGGCCCACGGCGGTGGTTAAAGATTGCTCATCGGGACATTCGAGAGATAATACTGGGCCATTGTTTATAATATTAACAGAGTAATCTTCAACTTCTCCAAATTCAAAACTATCACAAGGATCTGCATAAGTATCTCGTTGCATACTAATTCTCATACGAGTACTTCCAAGGGTAGCGGTGACCGGGATATTTAAATCCCCGTTTAAGGCTGGAGGAAGTGTTCCGTCCGGTCCGGTGGGATGAATTGCTTCTAGTACCAACTCGCCAGCGTCTTCAAAATCAGCATCCTGATTAAAGTCAATCCAGATTCGGACATATTCATCATAATGAGGGTAGGCAAAGTTGGCTTGTATGGTAATTGGGAAAACATCACCAACAGAAACGGTGGTACTTAATCCAGTAAAGTCAGCGTATTGTTCTTTGAATGAGCTATTTTGAATATCGCCAAAGCCAACACTATCGATCCATTCTACCCAAGGTTCCATACCGAGGGTAGCACAGTAACCGGTTGTTCCCGGAATACCAAGACAAGTACAACCATCCTCCTGAATCATATCGCCAGTGGTGTTTGGATTACCATCATTACAAAGAGTACCAGGTATTTGTGGAAAAAATGGATTGGTATCATTACAATCTGAATTATCTTCTACGTAACCCGGTAGCGGTGGACAGTCAAAAGATGGGGCGGCGTTGGCATCACCGAGTAAGTCGCCATCCAGATCCGGATATCGTGCAATGGGGTCGGCTCCTTCATCAATTATCTGATTACAATTATTATCAATTCCATCACATAACTCTGTGGCACCAGGAAAAATCGTATTATCGGTATCGTCACAATCTCCTTCGCAGACCTTAAATCCATCTCCATCGAGATCAAATCCTTCGTCAATATCACCATCACAATTATTATCTAGGCCATCGCAAATTTCAGCAGCATTATCGTTGACGGTAGCTTCTGTATCATCACAATCACAAGTCGCACCAAAACCATCCATATCAGCATCTATCTGATCTGGATTTGCCACGGCAGGACAATTATCCGTATCATCCGGAATACCATCGTTGTCCGTATCCAGATTAGGGGAGAAGGTTTCAGTAGCTCCTAAATCCACTAATGCGTTTTGTATACGGGGTTGTTGGTCAAGATCAAGTAATAAATCAAGTAAATTAAGTGGGACATTGTTTCCAGCATTGATTGCGGGTGAACCAACCGGAATCCCATAAGTAGCCGTAAGGTCAGGATTTATATTGAATAACATTCCATCCCCACAAGTCACATTTGATGCTGTACCGCTGTTAAGGTCATTACAACTTGCCACGTCGACGATAGAATATGAGATATTGGGAGTACCATAATTGGCTCTAAAAACAGAGCCGCCTGAAGATACTGGATTATTCCAGAAGATGCAGTTGGTAATATTGGGGCTCGTAGTTCCCTGGGCATTCCCTGAATTATTATACATGGCTCCGCCAACAACAGAAGAGTTGAGGGTGAAAGTACAGTTGATAACAGTAGGACTTGCAGAGCCGGTACCGTTACCAAGATTATAAATTCCACCGCCACCAAACTGTGCAATGTTACCAATGATCAGAGAATTACTAATCTGCGCATCCGCTGCACCATCTTTTCCAAAAGAATAAATACCGCCACCAGCATAGTCTGAGTAGTTATTAAGAATTTGACAACGGTCAATAATTGGATTACAAAGCCCGTCTTGACCGTTATTGTAAATAGCACCACCTCCATTCCCGGTAGTATTATTAGCAAAAACACAGTCAATAATCTGAGGTTGACAGTTGCCATTTACTTTTCCACCATTATAAAGTCCTCCTCCATCATTATCACAAATATTATTTTCAAAAACAGCATTGCTGATGAGACTGGTACAGGTAGCACCGTAGTCTGCAATGTTTGCCATTCCACCTCCAAAACCAAAAGCATAATTATTTCTAAAAATACAATCATTGATTGTTGGACTGGATTCACCTCCATTACTGGCTAAATTATGCCATCCACCTCCTGCGCGATCTGGATTATCAAAACCTCCTTCGTCAGCATTGGCCATTCCGTATTCTATTGTAAAACCGTCGAGTAGGGTAGCGGAGCTAACGTTGACAGTACGAATGACCGAATAGCTGTTATCCTCATCGGAAGAAGTACCGATGGCACCACTTAAAATAGTCAAGTTGGTAATTGGATTTCGTTCGGAGCGATTGGTCTCTGTACCGTTAAAACCACCATAAACGGCTACTCCAGAAGGAATAACGAAAGAAGCCGTTCGATCTGTGGTGTGTGGAAGATATATACCAGCAGCAACCCATACTTCTACTCCGGCGGCACTGCTGGCAAGAAGATCACGCAGATCGCCCCTAGCCTCAGTCCACGAAGATCCGTCGCCGGTACCATCGGGAGAAACATAGATGGTTTGTGCAGAAATGTTGGATTGAAAGAATAAGCAGATAAGCGTTATGATGGGTATAAAAATTCTCATGTCGGAGGTTTTAAAATGTGGTGTTTTGACCCTTTATAAAAGGTTGCTTTTTAGAATAAATAGAATAGTAGCTCTAGTCTATTATTTTGCCAAAATGGTTATCAAGAATACTAGCTTGACTGATACGCCTCACTACCTGACCTTCACTTCTTTAATAAATTTAATACTATATAATTATGCTCTCTATTGAAAAGGGGAATTTCAATAAGCTTTTTGTTCTATAAATATCCGTTCAGTTTTGGGACGAATATTATGTCGTTGTTGAAAATAATTATGAAAAGGTGATAATCTGCTTGAGTGGCTAAAAAAAGATAGATTTCATACAAATTTACTTAAATTT
The DNA here is from genome assembly GCA_938015415.1 of uncultured Saprospiraceae bacterium. Lineage (GTDB taxonomy): Bacteria > Bacteroidota > Bacteroidia > Chitinophagales > Saprospiraceae > JALZUU01. Next base: position 1,235 of record CALLPK010000115.1, on the reverse strand, counting down.
ACTAGGAAAGAAAAATTATCCAATAATATTACCATAATCAAATTTAATCGTTATATTGCGATATAGTAATTTATAAATTAAACTTTAATGGGTCTTACAAAAAAAAATCTATACACGGATCAGCAAAATGAGCTGGCGATGTTGGCAAAAGTACTGGGACATCCTGCGCGGATTGCAATATTGGAACAATTGAGGGAATCTACTACTTGTATTTGTGGAGACCTGGTTACCGAAATTGGACTCGCACAGCCTACGATCTCCCAGCATTTGAAAGAGTTAAAACAAGCCGGCCTGATTAAAGGTACGGTCGAAGGTACGAAGATGTGTTATTGTCTTGATATTGATAAATGGAAAGAGATAAAGGAGCAGTTTCTTTCTTTTTTTAAAAAAATAAGCTCCGCAAATAATTGTTGTTAGTAATTATTTGAGCATTTTTTACACTAAAAATTAAATTAATTATGAAAATATCAGATTTAAAAAAAGAACTGACTAAGGTCGAAAAATTACATTTTTATCTGCCAGATGGTAAAGCCATTCCTGCTCATTTTCACATTACAGAAATTGGGGTAGTCACCAAAAACTTTATTGACTGTGGCGGAAAGGTTCGTGAAGAAAAAGCAGCCAGTTTACAACTCTGGGAAGCCAATGATTTTCACCACCGACTCAGTACCGAAAAATTACTGGGCATTATCACCCTTGCGGAATCCAAGTTAGGGATGGAAGACCTCGAGATCGAAGTGGAGTATCAAGCCGGAACCATCGGGAAATTCGGGATGGAATCAAAGGATGGTAGCTTCCAACTGACGAATAAAAAAACGGCTTGCCTGGCTTTGGAAGATTGTGGAATCCCTACGGTAGTGAAAAATTTGGTTCAGGCAAAAGGAAGCTGCACGCCGGGTGGAGGGTGTTGTTAATTTTTTGAAGTTGTTTAAGAACAAACAAAAAACAAGTGTTACTATCACTGTTTTGTGAGATTCTTAAACAACTTCTTTCTGTAATTAGGTGGAATTACGGGACTGTACAGCCAAGTGTGTGGCCTCCCATCCCTACGGGTTCGCTAATTATCATTAGCTCAGGCATCCCGCACCTTGTGTTCCAGAAGATACTGTGTTGAATTCCTAATCATCTTTAGGTTTTTATTATTAAATTTGTGGTCAAAGGAAGTCTTTGCATCTGCAAGACTATCCAGCGTAGTGCCGGTTTTATATCGGCACTACTTGTTTTTCAAGTTCTGT
>CALLPK010000114.1 GCA_938015415.1 uncultured Saprospiraceae bacterium | reverse complement strand
GGAACGACGACGACGGATGCCACGGGTAATTATATTTTTGATGATCTGACACCTGCTGCTTATGTAATCGAAGTAGATGATACAACTTTACCAGGAAGCGTTGCAACGACGCCAACGGGAGATCCGGATGGAGATGCAGATAGTACATCTGATCCAATCATTGTAGCACCTGGAGATGTAGTACTAATTGGAGATTTTGGCTATCAGCCAACCGCAGGTTCTACCATTGGAGATTTAATCTTTATTGATGCAAATGGAGACGGTGTACAAGATGCAACTGACCCAAGTATCGAAGGTGTAACAGTAGCTTTGCAGGATGCCGCAGGCAATGTAATCGCGACGACTACGACGGACGAAAACGGAAACTACAGTTTCCCTGGCTTACCAGCCGGAACCTACGATGTAGTGATTACCGATACAGATAATGTGTTGGGCGAAGTATCTCCGATCAGCGATCCTGACGGTGGAATGGATCTGACGTCCAATGTAACAGTAGACGGAACGACGGATGCTTTAACCGAAGATTTTGGTTTTGCACCGGACAACCATGTTGCTGGAGACGGGATGATTGGAAACACCGTTTATATAGATACGAATAATGATAGCGCCTTGACTACCGATGAAGGAGTAGAAGGAGTAACCGTAGAATTATACGCAGCGGACGGTACGACATTGGTAGGAACCACCACGACAGATGAGAATGGAAACTACTTGTTTGGAGGTTTGGATGCTACGGCTACTTATGTAGTAAAAGTAGACGAGACCACTTTGCCGGGAGGTGCTGTTTACACAAACATGGAAGATCCGGATGCTGGTGTAACCAGTGAATCAACAATTGATTTATCTGCTACGGCGGGAATCAATTTAGATCAGGATTTTGGCTATGCAGCGACTGCACCGGTAGCAATCAGCGGAAGTATCTGGGAAGACACAAATGCCGATGGCACTTTGGACGGAACAGAAACGACGATGTTTGCAGGAGTGACGGTTAACTTAACAGATGCGTTAGGTAATATCATCGCCACAACGACAACGGATGCCAGCGGAGACTATAGTTTTGCAAATATTCCAGCAGGAATTTATACGGTTTCTGTGGAAGATGTAAATGACACTTTGTTAGGTTACTGGCATAGTGAAGGAACGGATAGCGAGCCTTCAAGTACCACCGTGGATGCGAGTGCAGGTGATGTAATGGACGTTGATTTCGGTTATTATGAAGAAGGCGCGAGTTTAGGTAACTTCGTCTGGAATGATATCAATGAAGATGGAATCCAGGATGTAGGCGAGATGGGAATAGAAGGAGTACTAGTGACGTTGGAAATTGATTACAATGGAGACGGTACACCAGAAATCACGATCGTAGATACAACCGACGTAAACGGTCATTATACCTTCGGCAACCTATTGCTGGATGAAGATTACGCAGCAAGTGGAACCGTAGTTTACACGATTAGTGCAGCTGCACCGACTGGATATATTACCACTACAAATGATGTCAATTCTAACGGAAATGATACGGAAGATTCTGATGATCCAACAGGAGTAGTGGCCAATGCATCGCAAGGTGCTGCCAATACTTTAGCTGATGCAAATCCAACATTAGAAACGATTGAAGCTTCTTATGACTTCGGATTTATAAGTACGAACAAAACAGCATCTACGGACGATTTTAATAATACACCTTTTGAAACACCCGTAAGTGCAGATGTTAGTACTAACGATGTAGATCAAGAAGGCAACAATCAAACCTTTGCTTTGAATGATACCAACGGAGGAATGAATATAGCAGATGGAGCGGTTGTCTTAAATAGTGATGGTAGTTATACCTTCACTCCTGCAACAGGCTTTACCGGTACGACTCAATTTGAATATGAGGTTTGTGATGATGGATCGCCGGTAGTCTGTGATACTTCAACAGTTTACATCGAAGTATTCCCAGAGATTACCGCCGAGAATACTTTAGTGATCGCTAATCCAGACGTAAACACTGTGTTGCAAGATCAAACAGGAACAGGTAATGTGATGGCCAATGATTTAGATCCCGACGATCTAAACCCTGCCGTTACTACTACCTTAACTAATACAACCGTAGCAGGAGTCGATGAAGACGGAAATCCAGTAGCAGATGCTGGGACCTTGACACTTAATTCAGATGGAACTTATTCCTTTACACCAGTAACTGGCTTTACAGGAATTGTTACGCAGCCTTACACGATTTGTAATGCCGAGGCACCTGCTGTTTGTGATGATACCGAATTGATTATTAATGTATTACCAGATACGGAGAATACTACTTTCGCAAATGATGATGCAGCAGTAACCGATGCTGGAGTAACTGTTAGTAATGATGTATCTATCAATGATACCGATAGCGAATTGGATGCTCAATCTATTACTGACTTCTTAGTTGATACCGATGGTGACGGCAAGGGAGATACGCCAGGTACCGTTGATATGCCTACTATTGTTGGAGGTACAAATGACATAGGGATTTTTGTTGCAAATGCGGGTGAAATCACTTTGAATAGTGATGGTACCTATAGCTTCACACCAGCCCCTGGTTTTGTAGGAAACGTCAACGTTCCTTACACCACTTGTGATGATGCAACCGTAGATATGGCTTGTGAAGATGCTACTTTAGTGATCTCTGTTTTAGATGTAAAACGAGATTATGGTGATGCTCCAATTGCTTACCCAGTAGTATGGCACCGTGCGGTATCAGATGCTAACGATGATGATGTATTGGATGGTGCAACTGATGTTTGGTTAGGAACCAAAACCAACTTTGAAATCGCTCAACCGAGTAGCCCAACTAGTGAAGGAGACCAATTTGATGATGCGATTACTTTCGGTTCAGCAGCAGGTCAGTTTCCACTACTTGCCGAAGCAGGTGCTACCTACGATGTGAATATTACGGTAAACTCAGCTCAGGCAGATCTCGTATACTACGGAATGTGGATTGACTGGAACGAAGATGGTATTTATGATGACTTCCATACTGGTTCACAGGTAACGGCTAGTCCAGCTATCGCAGTTGTTACCATCACTGCACCAGCTACCGTTGGAAGTACGGTCAACGTAAGACTACGGGCAGATGACAATCCTTTTGTATCTACTGATTTTGAAGGAGGAAAAACGAACGGTGAAGTGGAAGATTTTCAAGCACTTGTTGTACTTCCAGTAAAGTTGACCCATTTTTCTGGGCAAGCAAGTGGTTGTCACACGAACCTGAAATGGAATGCAGAAACGGAAGAGAATTTCTCTCACTATGAAGTTGAACGCAGCGGCGATGGACGGTTATTTAGTTCGATTGAAACAATCAAAGGAACAGGTGGACCTGCCTCAGGCGTTTGGTATACCTATACTGACAAAACTGCTGGCAATTTTAACTATTATCGTTTAAAGATGGTAGATTTAGATGGCAGCTTTGAATATTCAAAGATTATTAATGTGGATACAGATTGTTCCGTTGATTATAAATTAGAATTATATCCTAATCCAACCAGTAGTAATCTGGGAGTGATAAATATGAAATTCTATTCCAACGCTGACGAAGCACAAATTCAGGTAGTGGACATGCAGGGACGTACTGTCAAAAAACTGACCATAGGTACCGTGCGGGATGATATAAATCTGTTACAATTCGATATAACTGATTTACCGGCAGGCTCTTACCATCTTAATATGATAGGAGGTGGACCGGGTAGTTCTAAGACCTTTATTATTACTAATGAATAAATTCGAGTAACTATATTAAACGAACTAAGCCATTCCGAATTGATTTTCGGGATGGCTTTTTTTAGGTGTATCAGATATTAGATGGATATGACTCAGTTGAGCAATTTATTTGACAAAAACTTTCTCTAAATCTCTAAATGCCTTTAATTCAATTGGATTTCCACTAAAATCAAGAAAAAACATGGTGCGCTGCTCAGCCGGTAAATCGGGATACCGGGTTTGTGGTGGAACGATAAAGGAAATGTTATTTCTTTCCAGTTGCTCCTGAATTTGGATAAAGTCATCTATTGATAATAAAGCACCAAAATGAGGAATAGGAACGTTCACTCCGTCTACTTTACCACAATAATCCAAAGGCGGCAGTTGGTCACTAATATGAGCGGAAAGTTGATGACCAAAAAAGTCGAAATCTATCCAGGTTTCAGTAGATCGACCTTCTTTACAACCTAAAATATCCACATAAAAGGATCGGGTGCTGGCGATATCTTTAATCTTAAAAGCGTAATGAAAGGGAAGCATCTTTTTTTAGCAAAAATGACCGTATTTTTTTATTAATTCAAATTTTGGTGGTCCTATTTACCTTTCTCTTTAAAAACCTTATCTTTGTATCTGCAAAAAAGTACATACCGGAGATATCCCTTTTCTCCCTACAATATTTCAAAGCCGATTTAAGAATGAATAGAATTTACCAAGTTATTTTGGTGTGTTTAATTTTTCAGGTACCAGTTGCTGCTCAGCAATTGTCCCTTTTTACCCAGTATCGGCAAAATATCGGAGTGATCAATCCTGCGGGGCTCAGTAGTGATTTTATGGTTTTTGATCAGAATACTACCTTTGGTGCCAGTGTTCGCCGTCAGTGGGTAGGTTTTACAAATCCGCCAACGACACAGCTCATTCAGGGTTCTTACATCTATAACGGAGATAACGTTAGTTTGTTGAGTGGCGGATACCTGATCAACGACCAAACGGGGCCTACCGGATTTACGGGTTTGTACGGACGATTTGCTACTATTTTTTCGGATAATATCTACGATCACGGTATTGCCGTCGGTTTCAACGTCGGACTCGTACAGTATCGGGTGGATATTACAGATATTGAATTTTTAGAAGCAAATGATATTCTGATCACCGAAGATCAGACGAGGCTGTTCCCCGATGTTGGCTTTGGTGCTTTTGCTTACAAGCGCTTTTCCGGTGGTTTTATGGACGATTCCCAACTTTACGGAGGTGTATCTATACCACAATTGATTGGCCTGGATCTGGAATTTAAAGATAGTAACGGAGAATTTTTTACCCGTCGAGTCCAACATTTTTACGGAATTGTCGGATTAATAAAATATCTGAACGATGATACCTTTCTGGAACCCAGTGTTTGGGCAAAGTATACTTTCAACTCAGCGTTGAATATTGATTTTAATCTGCGTTATAAAATGGCGACTAATTTCTGGCTGGGAGCCGGCGGAAGTACCGCCGGTGCGGTACACGCAGAAGCGGGAATTCTCGTAGGAGAGTTTCCGGGCTCCGATAATACTTTTACGATTGGGTATGGATTTGACTACTTCTTTGCCTCTTTTGGTCCGGAAACAGGAACTTCACACGAATTCAATGTATTTTATAGTTTTTAATATTATATTTGCAGTGCATTAAATTACCCCAAATAGGGTATAAGTACCCAAACGGAAGGCTGTATATTTGTATTATTAAAGCATTTATCCCATTACCGATTTAAGATTAAAGCAAAATTACAACCCCCATAAATGCTATTAAGTTGTCCAGAACATTTTTGGATGAACGTTTCCTGTTTTCGGGTAGCGACTATTAATAGTAATGTAAATCAACGAACAGTTCAGGATTTGTAGCGCACGAATAGGGAGGGCTGTAAAAGGTAAAAAACGGATAAATCTGCCGATCGGTTCGCCGGTCCAATAGATTTGGCAAAGTTTAGAGATTCTCATATCTTGAGGAATATGCCCGTTTGGTGAAAACCAGACGGGCTCTCTTTGGTTAGGGCTAAAAATCCTTGAATCATATAGTATAACAATATTAAAAATTTAAGTAACTTTATAGCATGACTGTCAGGTTAGACATAAACAAAAATATAATTGAATGGGCTATTGCTCGAGCAGGATATGAGATACAAGAGTATCTAGTGAAAAACCCTATGGTAAAAGATTGGCTTGATAATGAAAAAAAACCTACTGTAAAGCAGCTAGAAAAATTTTCTAATAAAGTTCACGTGCCTTTTGGTTATATGTTTCTTAAAGAACCACCACAAGAAGAACTAAAAATTCCTTTTTTTAGAACAGGAGACGGGAAAACAGAACGAGTGTCTCTCAATGTTTATCATGCAGTTCAAATTGTGAAAAAAAGACAATCTTGGCTTACTGACTATTTGATAAATGAAGGCTACGAGAAACTGGAATTTGTTGGGAAAATGAACGAAAATAGTCCAGTTAATGAAATTGTTTCTGATATAAGAGAAGTGTTAAACCTTAAGGTAAATTGGGTTACAAAACATAATACCTGGGAGAAAACACTTAACTATCTTAGCTTACAGATAGAAAGTGCAGGAATTGTAATGAATTTCAGCGGAGTTGTTGGGAATAACACTACTCGACAGATTGAAGTTAAAGAGTGTAGAGGGTTTGTTCTTGTAAATGAGTATGCTCCATTCATGTTTATAAACTCTGCTGACGCAAAAGCAGCTCAAATGTTTACTATTATTCATGAACTAGCACATATCTGGTTGGGTCATTCTGCAGGGTTTGATTTTCAGAATTTATTACCAACGGATGATCCAATTGAATTACTATGCGATAAAGTAGCTGCCGAGTTTTTGGTTCCTCAGGAAAATCTAATTGAAAGGTGGAGCAAAGAAAAGGATTTCAAAAAATTAAGCAGAATATTTAAAGTTAGTCCAATAGTAGTAGCTAGAAGAGCTTTGGATTTAAGATTAATAGACAAACCTCAGTTCTTTGAATTTTATAATAGATATATAAATAAAATAAATTATAAAAAAGGTCAGCAGAGTGGTGGTGGTGATTTTTATGCTACTACCAAGAAGAGAATAAGCTTGCGGTTTGCGAGTTATGTAAATAACGCGGTTAAAGAAAATAAACTTTTATATACAGATGCCTTTAAACTTACTGGACTAAAAGGAAGTACTTACACTAATTTTATGAAAGAATATCTTTATCAAGTATGAATGTTTTTTTAGTTGATGCGAATTTTTTCATCCAAGCCCATCGAGCAATTTATCCTTTAGACGTGGCAACTAGCTTTTGGAAAAAAGTAAAATACATAGCTGATAATGGTACAATCATAAGTCTTGATAAAGTTAAAAATGAAATCTATCGAAATGAGGATGATTTAAAGGAATAGTGTCAATCTAATCTTCCTGATAATTTCTTTAAAAATAGCGAAGAAATTATATCAGAATATGCACAACTAGCAATATGGGCAAATTCAAAATCATATCACTACAAAAGAGAAGCAATAGAGGAATTTCTCGACGCAGATATTGCTGACGCTTGGTTAATCGCTTACGCAAAAAATCAAAATTTATCTCTGATTACTTATGAGAAAAGCGAACCTAACAGTAAAAATAAAATTAAAATTCCTGATGTTTGTATAGAATTTAAAGTTAAATATTCTAATACTATAGAGATGTTCCGAATTCTTGGAGAAAGCTTTTAATTAAACTACAAAATTCATCTAAATTAAATCCACCAATCTGCACATCCACCAATTCGCACATCAAAAAATCCGCACATCAAAAAATCTACCTCAGAACCGTAATATCTCCCTTATAAACAACGCCTTCTCCCAGATTGAGTCTGAGTACATAGTAATACGTTCCCTCTGGAACAATCTTACCATTCGGTCCCGAGCCGCTCCAGTTATTGGTATACGGTTGTGCTTGAAAAATTATATCTCCCCAGCGATTAAAAATCACCAGCTCTGCTCTATCAAAAAATTCAGGATTATCTCGAATCGCCGGGATCACCAATCGTTCATTTTTATCATCTCCGTTGGGAGTGATCCCACTTGGTATTTCAACAACCGGACTATTATCTTCTTCCAGATTGATAATGATCGCCGCCTGACTACACAAATCAGGACAGATATCACTACAAACCTGATATCCTAAAATAACCTGGCCAGACGCAAAGTCGGGCGCAGCCGTATATTCGTAAATACCATTTCCAAGGTCTTCGATGGTTCCTTCGGATGGCTCGTTTAATAGCGTAATACGGTAAGCCTCCGGTAGCTCATCATTTGCAATCAAATTAAATTCAATGGGATTGGTGTTAATGACCAAAAAGGAATCAACCATCGCCAACGGTTCATCCATCGCCACCGAAATATTGACCGTATCCCGGTCGTAATCCGGACAGAATTCCGAAGAAACAACCCAGCTTAATTGATAAGTTTCGTCTTGTAAATCATTGATACTAGTCGTCGGACTATTTTCATCCAGAATCATGGGGGCGCCAATCAGTGCCTCCCAGAAACCGGTAATCCCGCTACTCGTGATGGCGGCCAGACTCGTCTCCTCCCCACAAACGTCCTGATCATTCCCCGCGTTGGCCGCAGGCAAATTATCAACAGATTCTACCGTTAAAATTAAATTTAATAGGGTGTCACAATCGGCACCTGTACCGGGAAGGGTTTGCATATAAGTTCCTGCGGTATTGTAATCCGTATTGTTTAAGGTATAAATTTCGCCATCACAGATCGTGGCCTCAAGATTGGAGACCGAATTTTCCGTTACCTCAATGGTCGTAGTTGAGGCTTCGGCACAAGAGGCTGCGTCCGGCACAAAAGTGATCGATATAACTCCTGACAATTCATTCGGATCAAAGGTATTTGTATTAATTCCATCTCCTTCCCAGTTACCATTAATCCCATCCTGTAGCGTAGGAAGATCTATTGGAGCTGCTCCCGAACAGATCGCACTGAAATTATTTAAATTATAAGCTGTGTTTTCTACGGTCAAAGTCAGCGTACTAATGGAATCACAACCCGCTGCGGAACCATTCGGAATAGTATCCATATAAACACCAGTAGTGAAATAAAAGGTATCACCCAGGGCCACCGAATCACCTTCACAAATACTTTCGGTGAGTTCGCCGAGCGCGTTGTCACCCACCTCAATAGTCGTACTGGCACTCGTGGCACAAGCACCGGCATCGGGAATAAATTCCAGTGTGAAAGGCCCATTTAAATCCGTTGGATCAAAAGTATTTCCACCTGTCACACCCGTACCTGTCCAGCTTCCTGACACGCCAGGTGGCATCGGCAGCGTAACTATTCCACCCGAGCTACAAAGTCCTGGTAGTGTAGGTAACGTTACTGCTATGGCTGCATCGGTGATGATAATATTGATCACAGAATCACAACCTGCGACCGAACCATCAATAATCGTATTTGTATATTCTCCAGGAGTATCATATACTTCTCCGCCAATCATTACCGTTTCTCCGTTTGCTACGCAAATAGATTCACTCACCGATGATGAGGCGAAATCACCAATTGTAATAGTGGTTGAATCCGCCGCCAGACAGTCATTGCCATTAGGCGTAAAGGTGAGCATAATGATGTCTCCAACGCTAAATTCGTTTGGATCAAATTCATTGTTCTCAATCCCCGGACCACTCCAGGTACCAGAGACACCGCCGGAAGTAGTAGTAGAAAGGGCAACGACATTATTACCACAGACCATACCGAGCGGCTCCAAAGAAATGGGCTGCGCGATGGTTATTTCGATAAGTGTGGTATTGGCTATAACACAACCTCCGTTGGTCGGTGTAAAAGTTAATTCAATACTACTACCCGATACCGTACTCGGATCAAAAGTATCTCCATTTACACCATCGCCCGTCCAGGTTCCTTCGGTTCCGGACTGTGTGGTATTTAAAAAGATGGGATCGTCTATTGAACAGATTGCTGGTAAATTTTCCAGGGTAACCGGACCGCCGTTATTGACTGTGACTTCCGTAGTGGTAGCGGCAAAACAACCCATCTCCGCAGGGGTGAAGGTTAATATGATGTTGCCGTTGCGTCCAGCCGGATCAAAAGTATTTCCACCACTCGTTCCAAGTCCCGACCAACTGCCCGTAACGCCGTCCTGGACCGTAGCCAAGATAATTGCTGCGTCTCCCGCACAGAGTGCTGGAATGTCCTCTAGTATGACTGGGCTATTTTCATTAACGATTACTTCGGTAGTAGACGGTCTGAAACAACTTGTTTGTATAGGATTGAAGTTTAGTGTTATGTTGCCACTGAGTCCAGTGGGGGTAAACGTATTGCCTCCGCTCGTTCCATCTCCCGACCAACTTCCCGGAACACCATTTTGGATTGTATCTAAGGTAATCGCTGCGTCTCCCTCACATAGTGTCGGAATATCTTCTAACGCAATGGCCACAGGTGTTTTTGTGAGAATTTCAATTATGACCAAAGAGTCACAGCCGGTAGCTGTTACTCCTTCGAGCGTATCGCGGTAGGTACCCGGCATGGTGATTTCAATTCCGATGTAATTTAGCGTATCGCCTGGACAAATTGAATCCGTAACCATCCCGGACGAGAAGCTACTGATGGTAATATTGGTGGAATTGGCCTCGGCACAACCGTCCGTGGGGGTAAAGGTGAGTGTGACTTCATCGGATAGCATCGCTGGATCAAACATATTGTCCGTTACCCCAAGTCCTGTCCAGTTACCATTGACACCATTCTGTATTGGAGGTAAAGCAACTGGATTGGCGGAGGTGCAGATTTCTCCCAGATCGTCAAGTTCGATCGGTTCGGGCTCGGTGACAGTAAGATTTAATACCAGAATAGAATCACAATTATTGGCCGTGGCCATCGGTACAATTTCATCAAAAATTCCGGCGAATTTGTAATAGGTATCACCGACCAAAATACTATCTCCCTGGCAAATGGTGGCCGTGATCTCTCTCGTTTCTGTGGGATAAAACGCCAGGTTTATGTTGACGGTAGAGTCGCATCCGGCAGAGGTAGCGGCTGGGAAAATTTCCGTTCCCGTTCGTAAATTTTCTCCGTAAGTGGTTCCACGAACATTAATGGTGGCACCGGGACAGAGCGTATCTGTCAGGTCAAAGACGGGTGTTTCGTTGTACGTCAAATTTATGTTAACAATCGAGTCACATCCGGTGTAACTACCACCCTGGAAGGTGACCGTATCCGACGGATTATTACAGTCGTAAGTTTGACCATCAATGACTACTTCCTGACAGCCACAAAAATCTCCTATGATATTATTTTCTACAAAGGAATTGAAATTCAGATCCACCACAATGATGGAATCACAACCCCGATAGCTGGCATTTTCTAAGACAATTGAATCATATTCCAAAAACATAGGTGCTTCTCCGTAGGTGGTTCCATTTATCTCAATGGTCGTTCCGGAACAAAGCGTTGGGTCTTCCCGGTTGAGCACCTGCGGGAAAAAACGGACATTCACTTCCACCAGCGAATCACAACCATTAAAGGCCTGATTACCAATATTTTCAATTCCGTTAGTGTTATTCAAATGATAAGCGGTTCCGTTATAAAAGAGCGTGTCGGTTCGGCAAATTCTTTCTTCGTAAAAACCAGGAGAAGGATCCGAATAATAAACTACGGTTACATTTACCGTAGAATCACAGCCGCCCAAACCTTCGCCTTCCAACGTTTCAAAACCACTATCTACTCCGCCATCCTGACTTCCATAAAGTGTATTGTCAAAGACCTCGCTATCACCCGGACAAAGCCGGATGGTGTAATTACCCGTCGTGGTTGGGAAATAATTTACAGTTACCTGAATAAACGAATCACAACCGTTGGCGCCGGCATCTGAAATTACTTCCATTCCTCCGTCCAATCCGCCATCTCCGTAGAGTGTTCCGTTATAAGTGAAATTATCGTTTTCACAAATGGTACGCGTGAAATTTCCTTTAAGCGAATCATAAAAGCTGATCGCTACATTGACCGTAGAGTCACAGCCATAAAAACCGGCATCTTCCAGTACGACCGTACCGTTTGGATCGGCGGCATTAAATATTCTTCCCGCTAGAACATATTCTTTTCCTGGACAAACCTGAGGGGTTATATTGGCTTCCTCTGGCGTATATAGGGTGACGCTTACATTGTAGATAGAGTCGCAACCATTGGGGTCAGCGTCTTCGATTACTTCAACACCATCTAAGTTTCCTTCGTTATAAAAATTGCCGTTAAAGAAAACAAAGCCACCTGGACAGATTACAAAAGTTGTGTCAACTTCACTTGTAGGATAGAAATTGATGAAAATGTCTCGGAGGGTATCGCATCCATCCACACCTGAAATGAGTTCCATACCATTGCGAATATAATCATCATCAAAATCCGGATTTCCGTAGATGGTACCATTAATTTCAATCGTTTGATCGTAACAGAAGAAGGGCGCGTAACTGTCGGTAATTTGACTTTGAAAAGAAATATCAATAATAACGGTAGAGTCACAACCGTTGGGTAACGTCATCTCTTCGGTACCCATTTGTTCCAGTGGTGCTTCGCCGTATTCCTGGCCATTAACGAAAATACTTTGTCCCGGACATAACACATCATTGCGTTCGACGGTAATGCCATCATTAATGTTGATTTGTACAAAGACCAGGGAGTCACAGCCATTGGGTGCTACTCCAATAATTCGTTCTGGGCCAGATTGGGGAAGCGGAGCTGCTCCGTATTCTGTACCGTTGATGAAGACGGATTGACCAGAACACAATTCCCGGGTATCGGTGCCTTCGTAGGCTGGATAAAATTCCATATCAATCGTCACCAAAGAATCACAACCTCGGAAACTATTGTTAAATAGGGTCTGATTACCAGTTGCATTACCAAAATAATAAGCGGTGCTGTTTACATAAACCGTATCACTACGACAGTAAGTTCCGTCGATGGTGTTAGACGCGATGGGAAAGAAATCAACATTTACATTAACAATTGAGTCGCATCCATTGACGGTAAACGTTTCTTGACCTTCGTCATCTGCGAAATAATAGGGATTTCCATTGACAAAGATAGTATCATCGGGACAGATTATGGGTTCAAAATCCACGGGCATCCCACTCATAACGGTCAGGTTAATCTCAACAATTGAGTCACAGCCATATTGATCTAATTCAGAAACGTCTTCTGTACCGATAAGGTCAAAACCGTCTCCATAATTAGTACCATTTACGGTAATAAAACCACCGGCACATAAAACATCATCTATCGTTTCCGTACTCGTACCGCAAGTGACGGTGATGGTCTGACAAGTACTCACTAAGGTTAATGATGGGAGTGCTGGATTGGTGACAAAACAACAGTAGGTTCCCGCATCGGCAAAGGTGACGGGACTGAGGTCCAGTTGATTGACGGAGAGGGTAGGGCCGAAAGCAACTCCATTTCTGGTCCAGTTATATAAGTTGGTGGTCAAACCGGCATCAATGCCGAGGTCTATGGCGTAGGTATCTCCGGTTTGAAGGGCTGCGGTTGCAGGGATGTCGAAGGTATCCTGTGGATAATAGTAGTCCTGCCCGGGTCTATTCATAAGGCTAGCATTCGGAACTAGATCGTCGAAGGTAAATTTATTATTACGGCAAATGATGTCGTTATTCTCAATCATGTTAGGGGAAATAGAACCCGTGAAATCTGGCAAAGAATCAAAGCAATTATTAAAAAGGCTGAGTTCACTCAATGAAAGCATGGTCAAAAAACTTTCTGGAATAGCCCCTGTAAATTTATTATTGTCCACCCAAATAATACTGAGGTTTTGAAGCGTTCCTAGTTCTGTTGGTAATTCTCCGGTAAACTGGTTATTGTCAAGCCATAAATTATTTAATGCGGTGAGATTGCCCATAGATGCTGGAATAGGCCCCGAAAAATTATTGATAGGAATTCTGAAAATACTCATTCTTCTGAGACCGTCTTCTCCAAAATCATTAGGTAAAGTTCCAGTAATTTCAAATTTGACACCCATATCTGTATATCCAAATCGTTGAACTTCTGTAACGTAGCCATCCGAATCAATGGTTACGCCACCCCAGGTACAAACTGGATTGCTTTGATTCCAGGTAGGATCAAAGGTTGCAATATCCGTAGTGCTAAATAATTTTACCAATTCTAAAGAATCGATTAATACGCAAGGTACCGAGCAGTTGCTAGCTGTGATACTGCTATTATTGGTTGAATTAATAGGAACAATAGAAAACGCATCCGGAAAGATGGTTTGCCAAAAAGAGGTGGTGGAGGAATTTGCGGTGTTGGCTGTACTGCCTAAGCATACTAATCCAAAGAAAAGTAATAAATGTTTCATGGGCTTGAAATCATTAATCGTTTTGGTAAAATGAAGTTTTTAAAACTTCAATAAATAATTATCGAATACGTGTAATAGTGAATTCGACCTACAACTCACATTCCTCATTAATAAAAGGAATTTGGGAGTACATATAAATTTTTGGTCGTGCAATCAAGGAAGGTTAACTTCTAAGATATATTGTCTCTTAGGAACCTTAAAATTACGGATTTTAAACCAAAATTGCCGTTTTTTTACCGAAAAATCTTATTTCTGCAAATATCAAGCATTTTTTAATATTTGTTGTTCGAAAGAACCAAATAATATCATGTTATTCCCTTTTTTAGTTGTGAATACTACCGGATAGGTTAAGTTGAAGTTAATAAATTCTATTTTCTAATTAAAATAATTATTTTTATACCCGAAAACTGACCACACCTTAAGAACACGGAAGAATCGAATAATGACATTTTAATCCTGTACCCCGCAGGTTTTAACTATTACCGTGATTATCAATCTATATACGTAAAATATTTACAATCAGTATTTTATAAATAAGGTAACCTTGTTTATTGGCATTACTGCTATAAAATAGGTTACTGCACACAACCATGATTTATGAACCGAGTATTACCCTCCACTGGTAGGTCTTTTCTATTAATAATAGGCTTGTTCCTGTCCTTTTTCTGTTTTTTGGGAAACATTTCAGCCCAAACCTACTTTATTCTAACCGAAATTGAAACCATTCCAGCAGATCCGGATGATCAGACACCTACCAGTATCCGAATTTCAGGATTGCGGAGTAATAGCTGTAGCTTTCTGAGTACCAGTAGTTTAAATATTAACGCTAGTTTTACGGTCTTGAACATGGACTGGGATAACCAGGTAGATATTGATCCTAACGCTAATTGTCCAAGCAATTTTGTTTCTTGGGACACTACCTTTCAGCTCGGACTTCTGAATGGAGGTCAGCACGCCTTTTATTTTTCCGGAAATAATTATGGACTCAGTGGCGTAAATAATCCAACCCTGATTCAAGTAGCGGCTTCCGATTGTGATAACAGCAATACCGAAATTGCCGTTACCAATACCAACGACGAAGGCCCCGGCTCTTTACGACAAGCCATTGTTTGCGCCAACGCACAACCTGGTTTTAATCGAATCGTCTTCAACCTAACGGGGAATGGACCGGACACGATCAGGGTAGGGGAGACTTCCGGATTTGAGTTGCCTTCTATTTTTGATGATTCTACTTTTATTGACGGGACTACACATCCGGCGTTTGGTAGCAATGGTAACTTTAACCCTCAGGTGGTATTGGATGGACAGTTCCACGATTGGGATGCTGCCATTAACGCATTGTTTGTCCGAGCGGATCGTTGTGCTATCTATGGATTAGAAATTATTAATTTTCCGGATGATGCGATTGATGTACTGGGAGGGGATGATGTAATTATTGGAGGAATAAATCGTGGCAATGTGATTCATAACAATGGATTGGAACAGGACTTTTTTGCGGGGAATCCGGGACAGGGGCCATGGGAAGGATGTGGAATTGTGATTCGTGGTAGCTCAGCTCGGGCAACTATTCGAGGTAATTATATTGGAACAAACTATTTTGAAACGACCCCGAACGGAAATGAATTTTGTGGTATACTGGTACGGGATGGTGGCGACTTGCATCAGATCGGAGGAAGTTTGACAGGAATGGGTAACGTAATTGTAAATAATGCTTCTGGTGTACTCGTTGGCGGAGGAACAGTAGGATGCCGGATTTTACAAAACAATATGTATTGTAATGATTCAATCGCACTTTTTATTTCGAGTACTTCCAACAACGGTATTCTTCCACCAGTAATTACCGTGGCTGAAAATGGAAATATCGGTGGAACTGCATCTCCCAATCAATCGATCGCACTCTACCGGAATGATAATGCTACCTGTACCACCGCACCTTGTCAGGGTGGAACTTATCTCGGAACGGTCAATGTCGTAAATGGTACGTGGAATCTATCCGAACCTTTCCTAAACAATTTCCCTTTAAATACCGGAGATATTATCACGGCTATTGCTACGGATCTTACCGGTAATAGTTCTGCGTTTGCGGATTGTATAACCTATACGGGTTGTAGCTTAATGGTTACGCTTGACAATGTACAAGCGACTACTTGCGGAGAAAATAATGGCGTTGCCAACTTGAGCGTATCGGGTGGAATGCCACCTTACGTTTTTTCCTATAACGGTCAAAATTCTAATAACTCAAATTTACAGAATTTAAGTGCTGGGAATTATTCAGTAATCTTAATGGATGGAAATAATTGCACTGCTGAAATTAGCTTTTCTATTTTAGAAGGTTCCGTTCCCATACTTTCTGTGCGCTCACAAACCGATGCAACTTGTAATGATGCCAATGGAGGTTTTATCCTTTCTGTGACAGGAGGTCAGGGACCCTACCTTTATACTACCAACGGAGCTACCACCGGATCATCGGTTTTTAATAATCTTTTTTCGGGTACCTATGAAGTGATGGTCATGGATGTGAATGGATGTACAGACCTGGTTACCGTTACCCTGGCGGATTCAAACCCTCCGCTTATTGCTATTTCTCAATTAAATAGGGCAACCTGTGGACAAGAAAACGGGTCTTTAGTGGTGGTAGCTGGTGGCGGAACAGCTCCTTTCATTTATAGTATCGATGGAGCTGAACAGAATAATGGCAACTTTAATAATTTAGCAGCGGGAATCTACACCATTGGTATCATAGATGCTAATGCTTGTACAACCCAACTCAACGCCGTAATCGGCGACACACCTCTAGTGTATTTATTGGCAGACGAGGTGATTCATCCAACTTGTGGCAATAATAATGGACAGTTTTCCATCATGCCTTCTGGTGGTACCATGCCCTTCGATTATACCCTGAATGGGAATCCAGTTGATCAAACCAGTTTTATTGATCTGGAAATGGGCAATTATTTGGTAGTGATAACAGACGCAGAAGGTTGTTCGCAGGAGCTAACGGTGGATTTGGTAGATACGGGTTTACCTGAAATCACTATTACGGAACAAACGGATGACAGTTGTAATGATGGTACCGCTGGATTCTCGCTGAATGTAACCGGAGGTCAGTTACCCTACGAATTTGACTTGGGAACAGGTCGGGTAAATACAAATACATTTAGTGACCTTTTTGCAGGTACTTATATGGTGACGGTAACCGATGCTGGTAATTGTAGCGAAACCGTGGAGGTGACCCTTGGTAATAATGGAGTTGATGCGGTGAGCAGTTTTACGTTTGAGTTGATAGCCAGTCAGATAAATGCGCAAAGTACTGCCGTTGGAGCCACAAGCCTGGCGTGGGATTTTGGAGATGGAGGAAGCAGTACCGCTGGTAGTTTTACACACGAATATCTCAGCTCCGGAACTTATACCCTATGCTTAAGCGCCATCAACGACTGTGGTACTGTAACGACTTGTGAAGATATTGAGGTGGTGTTGCCGCTGAATGATTATTCAATTGGAGGGGAAATCATTCGCACCGACGGATCAGCTATTGGTCAGGTGACGATGACTTGCACCAATCAGTCTGACCTTGTAAATAATCTTTCAGGAGAATTTTTATTCGAAGGATTGGCGCAAGGGGATAATTACGAAATAACACCTACTAAAGATATCAATTACCGAAACGGAGTGACGGTACTCGACATTATCAAGATGCGCGCGCATTTATTATTTATTGATACTTTTGCTACCCCTTTTCAGTACATTGCGGCCGATGTTAACCGGAGTGGTAGTATTACCGTTTTTGATATGTTGCTACTACAGCAAATAGTACTCGAAAATATTGATGAGTTCCCACAAAATACTTCCTGGGATTTTTTACCTGCAGATCATACTTTCGATTATGCGTCGCAGGCTTTACATTATACTTACCCACAATCTATTTTAGTTGATGACTTGAATACAGATTATTTAACTGCTGATTTTATTGGGGTGAAAATTGGTGATATCAACGAAAGTAATAACGCTTCTCTGGCAAGCAATGCTTATAGTCCCTGGCAAATAGAAGATCGATCAGTGGCTGCCGGAGAAATAATCGACATTCCCGTTCGGATACTTACTGGAGCGCAACTACTAGGTTTTGAGGCGGCCATAAATTTTGATCCTACCCACCTGGAGCTCCAGCAGGTTACTGGTGTGACAGATTATCGACTAGAAGAAGGGCAGCTAAAGGTGTTGTGGTTTACGGAAGATGTTCAAAATAAAGCTCTAACCATTACGCCGGAAATGGAATTGATGAGCCTTCGATTTTTAGCCAATACGGATTTGGAAAAAATTAGTGACGTAATTAATTTTACAACACCTGAAGCACGCCAATTGGTCTACAATGCAGAACAAGTCGAACAAGCCATCCAGTGGACGTTTACCGATGCGGTCGTTACGGATGTTAAAAATTTTGACCAACGCACGCCAAAACTTTATCCTAATCCTTTTAATCAACAAACGCTTTTTACCTTTGAACTATCTGGCGCTTCTTCCGTTTCCTTAGAGATTTATGATCTAACTGGAAAAGCTGTTTTAAAGCAGGAAAAGAACTTTAGCGAAGGTCTGCAAGAAATAGCAGTTTCGGGAGACTATTTACCAGCGGCAGGTACCTATTTTTATCGATTAACTATCGGTGCTCAAATATTTCGCGGACGTATTATTAAACAAAATTAATAACCACAATAGCATATGAAATTTCTTACCCCAATCTTATTTTCGTTATTACTGACAGGCAATATTGTCGCTCAGGCTAGCATCGAACTAGAGAGTTTTGCTTCTGGGTTTAATAGTATTATTGATCTCTCAAATGCCGGGGATGACCGATTATTTGTGGTAGAACAAGGTGGCAGGATAAAAATAATTGATGGCAATGGAAGTATCTTACCGGATAATTTTTTAAATATTCAAAATAAAATATCCAGTGGTGGTGGAGAACAAGGACTATTAGGACTTGCTTTCCATCCAGACTATGCGAACAACGGTTATTTTTATGTAAATTATACTTCAGGTAATTTAAATACGCGGATTTCCCGATTTTCGGTAGATGTAAATGATCCAAACCGAGCTGATTCGAATAGTGAAATTGTACTGTTGGAATTTGATCAGCCGTTTGGTAATCATAACGGTGGTGATCTGGCCTTCGGCCCGGATGGGTATCTTTACATTGGAACGGGAGATGGAGGTTCAGGTGGAGATCCTCAAGGTAATAGTCAGAATAGACAGAATTTTTTAGGGAAATTATTACGCTTGGATGTAACGACTAATTTTTCTGCCTACACTATTCCTGCTGATAATCCTTTTTTCAATGACGACAATACCCTCGATGAGATTTGGGCATTTGGCATTCGAAATCCGTGGCGCTGGAGTTTTGATAAGCTAACCGGAGATCTCTGGATGGGCGATGTTGGTCAAAACACCAGGGAAGAAATAAATTTTCAACCTGCGAATAGTACGGGAGGTGAAAATTATGGTTGGAATTGCCGGGAAGGTTTTATTGCGTTTAATAATCCCAGTAGTGCTTGTTTTGGAGTTACTGATTTTACGGAGCCCGTATTTGATTATCAAACTGGAAGTTCTGCTGGCTGTTCAGTCACTGGGGGAATTCGTTACCGAGGCTGTGAGTATCCAGCGCTTTACGGAAAATATGTTTTTGGAGATTTTTGTTCCGGTCGTTTCTGGACAACGGATGAGGTGAATGGAAATTGGGTGACGGAAGTAGCCCTAAATAGTAATATCTCTATCAGTGGATTTGGTGAAGATGTTAATAACGAATTATACGTAATGGATCTGGGAGGAACTATTTATCGGGTGGTTAGTGGTGATTTGGCGGAGGTGACCATTACTATTGGTAACGACACTGAAGCGCTAGAAGGTTCTACTAATTTTACAGGTGGTCAATTCCAGTGGATATTAGACGGGGAACCGATTGATGGTGCTAATGAAATAATTTATACGCCTACACAGAATGGTGATTATTCTCTGATGGTTACGACCGAAAGTGGTTGTACGTACGTTTCTGAATCTATTGCGGTGATCGTGAGCAGTGTAGAGAATATAGTTGGATTAAAAGAATTTTCCGTTTACCCATTACCATTTGACCAACAATTAAATTATCAAATTTTATTTGAAAATCCTACCCAAGGAGTGGTCTCTCTAATTGATCCAAATGGAAAAATAATTCAGGAAAAAAACTTTGCCAGAACGGCAAGTCTTAGCGATCAATTTTCCACTGCAAGACTGCCAAGTGGCGTTTATTTATTAAAAATAAAAACAGAAAAAGGTACGGCCATAAAAAAGGTTATTCGCTTCTAAGAAGGGTTTGCAATGATTTTTCCAATGCTTCCGGATTTATAAAATGAATGGATCTAAGACCGATTTTTTCCGCTGCCGCAACGTTTCGTAAAGAGTCATCAATAAAAATGGCCGTTTTGCGATCAATCTGGTAGCGATCCAACAATAATTCATAGATCGCAGGATCAGGCTTCTTGATTCCTTCATCCCCGGATACCAAAATTCCATCAAACCAATTCAGGAAATCAAACTGCTTGACGGCAATTGGAAAAGTTTCGGAGGACCAATTGGTTAGCCCGTAGATACGGTATTTACCCGATGCTTTTAAGGCTTTTAAAATTTCTACCGTTCCGGAAATTTCTCCACCCAGCATCTCTTCCCACCGGTCAAAATAAGCGTTGATTTCTTTTTCGTATTTTGGAAATACAGGAACTAATAAATCAATTCCTTCTTGCCAACTACGTCCGGCATCCTGCTGCTCGTTCCAGTCCATGGTACAAACTCCCGACAGAAAATCTTCCATCTCTTTTTCGTCCTCAAAAATCTTTCGGTATAAATTTCTGGGATCCCAGTTGATGAGGACTTTCCCAAGGTCGAAAATAATTGTTTTGATCATTTTTATGCTTGAAATGTTGATGATGTTGAGTTGCTTCGCTCGTTGAATCGCTTTGCTCGTTGAGTCGCTTCAATAAATCAACGATGAGCTGGGCTTGTCCAAAATTTTGTTAAATAAAAAGATATACACATTTGCTTTGCGATAAAAGATATACACGTTAAAGAACCTGACTGCCGTCAGTCAGGTCTCTGCGTTTTCTATGGTTAAGTCAAGGATATGTGCATATTTTTTTCATACATAACTTGATTTCTCACGACGGCAAAAATACGGAGGATAATTTTATTTCTCATGGCATTAATTACGCTGAGATGATTTTTACCCTGTTG
>CALLPK010000113.1 GCA_938015415.1 uncultured Saprospiraceae bacterium | reverse complement strand
GCTGATTCGACTTCTTCGAATCCAGCTTCACGGGCAGCTTCGGCTACTACATCCGCATTGATCCAATCTTCTTCGTATCCCAAGGTGGAAATCAACAAAGTAGGATCACGTTCCGGATGTTGATTAATGATGCGTCGAAATCGGACAATCAACTCTTCAATCAACGGATTATAAGGACTGCCTTCAAGTTTCTCTTCGTCCTGTTTCCATTGTTGCTCTTGAATATAGGCAGTCTCGGCTAATAGAGAGCAAGTATCCGCATTGATTTCCAGCAACTTAATGGGTACACCGTCTATGCCACCCGAAAAATCAAAACGTCCAAGTAAATGGGTATCCATTTCGTTGGCCAACGAATACTTGACCAAATCAATGGCGTGCGGAGGAATTCCCAGCAATTTCCATTCACCCTGCTGCACAGCATATTCTGCCGCTTTTAACAAGATTCGATAAGTGATTTCAGCGGCGTCGCGGAGCGCATCAACCTCTTTGACACTCATCTGCAAAAACTCATTGGATAAGTATTCCTCGTTTTCTCCGACGGTCAACCATTCCAGTTCTAAATCTTTGATGACTACCTCATCAAGTGGACGAACCGAAACAATGCGATTATCCACCATAAGAACGGGTGGATTTTCCAGAACCATAACCTGATTTTCCGCTAGAAGGACGCGTACGGGTGACTCGGTTAGCGGAATTTTTCATTTGCTTACCAGCACCATTAGATGCCTTGTTATGTGCGCTAGAGCTCGTATAGGCACCGGCCCGTGGCGTCATTCCGCCCATTCGTCCTAGCATAATAAATCCAAAATACCCCATTCCAGCGGATCGTACAACTGACTGTTGACGACCAGAACCACTGGATTGCATCAATCGTGCTTCCTGCAAAGTGAAGGTATCGCTGGTCGCATCCAAATAATTCGCAATGATGCGACTATCGGCCGTATCGGCTACCGTTTCTTCATTTTCGATTTTAAATTGATCCGTTGCTACTTCTTGCACGGTGGTAATTAACCCTTCGGTTGGAATTTCTACCTCAACTGTTTCCGCACTACTATCACTGCCACAGCTCGTAAAAATGAGGCCACAAGCCAAAAAGATTAGCAGCAGTGCAGGAATAGTCGTTTTAATTGCTGATGATTTCATAATTTTGTATTTTATTTAGTTTAGGAAGTTGTTTAAGAACTTCTATTATTAAATCAGCGACCAAGATAATCAACTCCAGAGGATTTTGTTTGTTTTTTGTTAAAAAATCTTGATATGAAGGTGGGACCGTTAGAACGGATGGCTTTTTTTCTGGCGGTATTTATCGCTGGATTGTGTTCGCTGATTTATGAATTACTCATTAGTACAACTGCTTCTTACTTTCTGGGGGACAGTATTAAACAGTTTTCGCTGACCATTGGTATTTATATGGCCGCAATGGGACTGGGTTCTTACCTGACTCGTTATTTACCGGACGACTTACTGGGTTGGTTTGTAAAAGTAGAAGTATTACTAGGAATAATCGGGGGACTGAGTGTTCCCATCTTATATTATGGGTTTGATCAATTATCGGTAGATAGTTATCAATTTTTGACTTTAGGAATAACTTTTCTGATCGGAGTACTCACCGGATTTGAAATTCCATTATTGGTTAGGATTTTAAAAACTTATTACCCACTCAAAAGTAATTTGGCCTACGTCCTCAGCCTGGATTATGTAGGAGCATTGTTTGCAACGCTTCTTTTTCCGTTTTTACTTTTACCATTTGTGGGTACTTTTAAAACTTCCATTATTTTTGGTGCCGTCAACATTGTACTGGGTTTAAGTATTTATCGTTTTTTCACCAACCGATTACAAATCAAGAAAAAGCGCTGGATGGAACCAACGATGATTGGCTGCCTGATTGGGTTTGTACTGATTGGTATTTTCTCGGATCGCTTGCTCGGACACTGGGAAGATAATTTTTACACCGCAAGAATAATTTACAGTAAAGAAACCCCTTACCAGAAACTGGTACTGACCAAAAACAAAGAAGATCTTCGACTTTATATTAACCGAATCATCCAATTTTCTTCGCTGGACGAATATCGTTACCACGAATCTCTGGCCATGATTCCTTTACAAGCTGCTCCGTATAAAAAGTCGGTGCTTGTACTCGGCGGTGGAGAAGGATTGTTGGCGCGGGAAATTCTGAAAGATCCCAAAGTAGAAAACATTACCATTGTAGATCTCGATCCGGAAGTATTCCGGCTGGGCAAGGAAAATAAATTTTTACGGGAAGTAAACGGCGATGCGTTACTCAATCCCAAGGTGACTTTAATTCCCGAAGACGCCATGGCTTATTTGCGTACGACGACCGAAGTATACGACGTCATCATTGCAGATTTACCCGATCCGTCCAACGAAGGAATTGCCCGGTTGTACAGCACTGCGTTTTTTAAACTGGCACAAAACAAGCTGAGCCGTTACGGCATATTTGCCACACAGGCTACCGGACCATTTCACACGCGACGGGCCTTTTGGTGTATTTACGAATCACTTAAAGCCAGTGGTTTTACAGACGTTTATCCTTACCATACTTACGTTCCTTCGTTTGGAGACTGGGGTTTTATTATTGCGGCTAATCATCCCATCAAACCACTGACATTTGACGCTGATTTGCCATTAAAATATTTAAATACTGAAAATGTAGCAAGAATGTTTTATTTTGAACCGGATATTGACAATCCGGACAATCTGGAAATCAACCGACTGGATCATCCGGTACTTTTAGAATATTTTTTAAAAGACTGGGAACGCTGGAGAAAGGATAAAAAGAACTAAAAAAATTATGACAAATTTTCTCGGACAACACTGGCTAATTGAAGGTTATCATTGCGATGCCAAGCTACTGTCTGATCCGGTTGCTATGGAAACCATCCTTCAACGAACTGCAGAAATTATGGGCGCGACCATTGTCACGAGTACGTTCCATCATTTCTCTCCACTAGGGGTATCTGGTGTCGTCGTGATTCAAGAAAGCCACCTGACCATTCATACTTGGCCCGAGTACGGGTACGCTGCAGTGGACATTTTTACTTGTGGTGAAATTGATATGCAGGCGGGCGTAACCCATCTACAAAAAGCTCTATCGGCCAGGGAACTAAAAATTGTAAAAATGCAAAGGGGAAATTTAGATAAAAAACTAATGGATCAAAAATAACGACTCTAAACCCGCCCAATTCCATCCACGGTTACTACTTCGGTCATCTCTGTTTTTTTACCAAATTTTTCTAAATAACTTTTATTGAGTTTTTGCTGAATACGCGCAATAGCATCCAGATGAATTAAATTAATTGTACATCCTCCAAATCCACCACCCATCATTCGTGCGCCCAAAACACCTTCTTCATTTCGTACTTGATCCACTAAAAAATCAAGCTCTTCACAACTTACTTCGTACTCTTTACTCAATCCCTCGTGCGATGCGTACATTAATTGACCAAGGGTTATTAATTCTCCTGCCTCCAAAGCTTTTTGCGCAGCGACTACCCTTTGATTTTCTTCCAAAACATACCTTACTCGCTGATAAGCAACAGGATCAATTTCCGATTTATACTCCACTAATTTTTCAATCGTCAATTCTTTCAGAGAACTAATTCCTATTTTTCTATTTAAAAATTCTAATACTGATTCGCAGCTTTTTCTACGATTATTATACGCAGAATCCGCTAGCGAATGCTGAACCATAGAATTAAAAAGTACCAGCCGGTAATCTCCGAGTTTCAAGGGTGCATATTCGTGAATATGTTGTTGACAATCCAGTTTTACCACCTGTTCTTTTTTACCAAAAAGTACCGCGTACTGATCCATCAATCCACATTTGATCCCCACCCGGTGTTCCGCCGCCTGTCCGATTTTTGCCAATTCCAGGCGGGACAATTTCCAGTCAAATAAATCATTGAGCGCAAAAGCAAATCCACAAGTCAAAGCCGCCGAAGACGACATCCCCGATCCAATCGGAATATTCCCGCCAAAAACACAAGTAACCGTTTTCAGAGGCAATCCTTTTTCCTGCAAAACCTCCAGTACCGCGTAAAAATATTTAGCCCAACCCTGTCCGGGAACCTGATTAAGCACCGCACTAATTGTAACGGATGTCTTCATCTCCAGCGCCGTCAATTCGTAAATATCTTTCTGATTAGGAGCGATGGCAAAGAAGAGTTCCCGGTCGACCGCGGCGGGCATCACAAATCCATCGTTGTAATCGGTATGTTCACCGATCAGATTTATTCTTGCGGGTGCACGGAAAAGTACGGGTTCCGTTTCGTGAGTAGATTTAAAGGCGGCCAGTACTTCTGATAGGGTCATCAACGGGATATTTTTTTTGTAAAAATAGAAAGATAGACCCAACAATTGGAACCAAAAGTAAATTTATTCGTTTTTACAGTGGAAGTTGTTGAAAATATTTGGGCAGATGTATAAAAAAGTATTTATATTTGCCGTCCTATCAAAGGATAGTACCAATTTAAGGGTCGCGTGGCCGAGTGGTTAGGCAGAGCTCTGCAAAAGCTTGTACGGCGGTTCGAATCCGTCCGCGACCTCCAAAGCATTCTTAAAGCCTTGATAATCAGTTGATTGTCAAGGCTTTTCTGTAATTCACCAATACTGCACATTTTTCCCAATATTTGCCTTTCACTAATTCACCAACTCCGGTGCTTCCAACAATTTAAAAAATTGGTCCATTCTTGGCGCCAGTACAATTTCCGTTCGACGGTTGGTACTTCTTCCCGTGGCCGTTTCATTATCTGATTTGGGTACAAATTCTGATCGTCCGGCAGCAGTCATCCTACTTGGTTCTACATAATGATCGTTTTCCAACATTCTCACTACAGCAGTCGCCCGCTTTACACTCAAATCCCAGTTATCAGCAATACAATCATTATTCATCGGTACGTCATCCGTATGGCCTTCCACCATCACTTCCAGATCTTCGTGATCGTTGATGATACCAGCTATTTTTCCCAGAACCTCTCTGGCATTCCCGCTAATCGTACTACTTCCTGATTTGAATAATAATTTATCAGAGATAGAAACGTGCACCAATCCACCACGGACTTCCACCAAAATATCCTCATCGTTAATATTAGATAAGGACCGTTTAAGATTTAATACCAAAGCAAGATTTATAGAATCTTTAGTTTGTATCTTAGTCGTCAAATCTTGAATAAAATCATATTGGGTACTCAAGGACTCTAAAGATTTTTCAATACTCTTGGCTCCTGCTTTACTCACGATCGACAAGTCGGACATTCGGTCAAGTAAACTACCATTTGTCTTCTGCAAATGTTCAATCTGTTGCTTAAGTTGGATCACCTGATCACTCTTCAGCGCCAGTTCAGATTTTAACTTTTCTGCTTCTGTATTTTTACAGGAAACTCCTAAAAAGGCCACCATAAACATAAATATTACCAATAGTTGATTTTTCATAAGATTCTATTTTGAGGTTCGCAATTTCTTTTTTGCGGCATAATTAACCAATAAAACTACTATTAGAGTCTTTTTAGTGGATAGAATGCTCCCTTTTTCGTAAAAAAAATTATTGTCTATTAATTACAATCGTTTTTGACCAACGTAAATCCTTATCTTTGTGCTAGTTAAGATCTTTTTACAGGGCAAAATAATTTGCCACAAAGAAACTAGTTGACGGAGAATTTTTCCGAAGAATGAATAAACGATCTCGTAGCGTCGAGCACGACAGTGTGAGCAGTAAATAAATCCTGCCGGCAGGCGCTAAGCGGATGAGAAGCCCTAAATTTCTTTGTGTCTTCGTAGCTATAAATTTATTTTTCAGTTTTTTTGTTTTATACTTAATTTGAATTTAGCCAAATGCTAAAAGCCAATAGCGAAGTTTGGCTAAAGTCAAGGCTAGATTTAAGATATAAAAAGTTGTTTAAGCAGCTTCGTAACCTATACCAAATTAAATAATGGAAAAAATAGCACCCTACCAGCCGAAAAACAAGGTGCGGATCGTCACCGCTGCCTCCCTCTTCGACGGCCACGACGCCGCCATCAATATCATGCGCCGTATCATGCAAAGTTCTGGCGCCGAAATTATCCATCTGGGACACAACCGCTCCGTTCAGGAAATCGTCAACACGGCCATTCAGGAAGATGTCCAGGGAATCGCCATCACTTCTTATCAGGGGGGCCACAACGAATTTTTCAAATATATGTACGATCTGCTCCGCGAAAAAGGCGCTGCGCACATCAAGATTTTTGGCGGGGGAGGTGGCACCATTTTACCTTCCGAAATCAAAGACTTGCACAAATATGGTATTGATCGTATCTACAGCCCCGACGATGGTCGTACAATGGGACTCCAGGGAATGATCAACGATGTACTTAAAAACTGCGATTTTCCCATCGGCGATCAACTCAACGGAGAACTAAAAAAGTATACCAGTCAGGACGACCACTCCATCGCTCGAATGATTACGGCTGCCGAAAACTTTCCGGAGGCCAACGCACATTGGTTAAAGGAAATTCAAAAAGAGATTGCTAAAAAGACGATTCCCGTTTTAGGGATTACGGGCACCGGAGGCTCGGGCAAATCCAGTTTGGTGGACGAACTGGTCCGCCGCTTTTTACTGGACTTTACCGATAAAACAATTGCTATTATTTCGGTCGACCCTTCAAAAAGAAAAACGGGAGGTGCTTTACTCGGTGATCGAATTCGAATGAACGCCATCCACGGAGGACAAGCAAAGGAGCGGGTCTTCATGCGCTCGCTCGCCACTCGCCAATCCAATCTGGCTTTATCCAAACATGTACAATCTGCCGTTGACATTCTAAAAGCCGCCAACTACGATTTGATCATTCTGGAAACTTCCGGAATCGGACAATCGGATACCGAAATTACGGATCACTCCGACGTTTCGCTCTACGTCATGACGCCCGAATACGGGGCAGCTACGCAACTCGAAAAAATCGACATGCTGGATTTTGCCGATATGATTGCGATCAATAAATTTGATAAACGGGGTTCTTTGGATGCGCTCCGCGACGTCAAAAAACAATACATGCGCAACCACCAACTTTGGGAAGTTAAGCAAGAAGACCTTCCCGTATATGGAACCATCGCTTCGCAATTTAACGATCCGGGAATGAATACCCTGTACCGGAATTTGATGAATAAAATTGTGGAAAAAACCAGCGCAAGTCTTCACTCTGATTTTGCGAGTGCGAACGAGATGAGCGAAAAGATTTTTATCATTCCACCCAAACGGACTCGCTACCTTTCCGAAATTTCCGAAAGCAACCGACAGTACGATCGTTGGGTAGACGCACAGTGCGCCCTCGCGAGCAAACTCTACGGTCTCCAACAATCTATCGACATTCTAAAAAACAAAAACAAAAGCGACGAAAATGATATTTTAATCACCGGAATCGAAAAAGCCTACGAAGATGCGGCACTGGACCTGGACGGCCGCTGTCGGCGAATCCTCGACGAATGGGCGGATAAAAAGGCGGCTTATGCGGCAGACGAATTTGTGTACAAAGTAAGAGACCGCGAAATTCGGGTACCGACTTTTACCACATCTTTGTCGCACTCCCGTATTCCTCGAATTGCGTTGCCCCGCTATAAAGACTGGGGCGAAATTTTACGCTATTGTTTACAGGAAAATGTGCCGGGAGAATTTCCGTTTACGGCGGGTGTTTTTCCATTTAAGCGAAAAGGCGAAGATCCTACTCGAATGTTTGCGGGCGAAGGTGGCCCCGAACGAACCAATCGCCGCTTTCATTATTTATCGGCGGACATGCCCGCCAATCGTTTGTCTACCGCTTTTGATTCGGTGACATTGTACGGCGAAGACCCCGATCACCGTCCGGATATCTACGGAAAAATTGGAAACAGTGGCGTCAGTATTTGTTGTTTGGATGATGCCAAAAAACTATATTCTGGTTTTGATCTTTGTGATCCAAAGACGTCGGTTTCGATGACCATCAATGGTCCGGCAGCGACGATCTGTGCTTTTTTTATGAACGCCGCGATTGATCAACAGTGCGAAATGTATATTAAGGAAAAAGGTCTGGAACATTTGGTAGAAGCCAAATTAAAGAAAATTTATGATGATCAAAAACAACCACGACCAACCTACCACGGTGAGATTCCAAAAAATAATAATGGACTTGGTTTAATGCTATTGGGGCTCACAGGTGATCAGATTTTGGATCCGAAAATTTACGCACCTTTACGCGCTAAAGCCCTAGCTTCCGTGCGTGGAACGGTACAAGCAGATATTCTGAAAGAAGATCAGGCGCAAAATACCTGTATTTTTTCTACGGAGTTTTCACTCAAATTAATGGGTGATGTGCAGGAATCTTTTATTCAAAATAAGGTAAGAAATTTTTATTCCGTTTCGATTTCCGGATATCATATTGCGGAGGCCGGTGCGAATCCGATTACGCAGTTGGCGTTTACGTTATCCAATGGTTTTACTTTCGTAGAATATTATCTTTCGCGCGGCATGGACATCAATGATTTTGCGCCGAATTTATCTTTTTTCTTTTCCAACGGAATTGATCCGGAAT
The DNA here is from genome assembly GCA_938015415.1 of uncultured Saprospiraceae bacterium. GTDB lineage: Bacteria > Bacteroidota > Bacteroidia > Chitinophagales > Saprospiraceae > JALZUU01. The sequence goes on along the minus strand of CALLPK010000113.1, from coordinate 21,944 downwards.
ACGCGGTGATCGGTCGGGTAGCGCGTCGAATTTGGGCCAAAGCGATGCGGGAAAAATACCAGGCAAATGATCGTTCCCAAAAATTAAAATATCATATTCAAACCTCTGGTCGCTCGTTGCACGCGCAGGAGATTTCTTTCAATGATATCCGTACGACGCTCCAGGCTTTGTACGCGATTTACGATAATTGCAACTCCTTGCACACCAACGCCTACGACGAAGCGATTACTACGCCGACCGAAGAAAGTGTCCGTCGCGCCGTCGCTATTCAGATGATTATCAACCACGAACTGGGACTCGCCAAAAACGAAAACCCAATTCAGGGAGCTTACATTATTGAAGAGTTAACAGATTTAGTAGAAGAAACCGTATTGTTAGAATTTGACCGTTTGACAGAGCGGGGTGGCGTCCTCGGTGCCATGGAAACGATGTACCAACGTGGAAAAATCCAGGATGAAAGTATGCACTACGAGATGCTGAAACATACGGGAGAATTTCCGATCATCGGGGTAAATACTTATTTATCCAAAGATGGTTCGCCCACAGTAATTCCCGAAGAAGTGATCCGGGCAACGGAGGAAGAAAAGCAAGATCAAATTCGTACCCTGGAACAGCTACACGCCAACAAGGCCTCCGTAGCTGCCGCTACGCTAAAACGATTACAGGATAAAGCTATTCAGAATGAGAATATTTTTGAGGAGTTACTGGAGGCGGTGAAGGTTTGTTCGTTGGGACAAATTACGAATGCGTTGTATGAAGTTGGGGGACAGTATCGACGGAATATGTAACTGACCGATCCCGACGAAGGAGGATGAGTGAGTACGACAGCGCCTTGAAAGAAGAAACGGTGAGATCAACAAAGAATATCCATGAGCGAAGCAAACTAACTAAGGCGAACAGACCGGCAAGTTGAATCGAAGAGTAAGACATCGCCTTTACTTTTTGCGGTTGCTGCTATCTAAAAAAAATTATTGCCAAATCAGGATAAAGGGATCAAGTCTTTTATTCTGGTTTATTTTGTAGTCACTACTTTGTTAACACTAAAAATTTCTTATTTTATATATTCAATATTCCATCTACTTTACATTTCCCAGAATCCCCCATTCCCAAAATAAACCCACCGCCACCAGCGCCACAAAGTTTGAGCTTATAATCATCTCCCGCCAGTCCATCCAGCCAAACTTGGCGAAACGCCTCGGGAATCATTTTGGAAAAATATTTATATTGAAAAAAACTGATCTCGTGCCATTGCTCAAAAAGACCAGACCAGTCGGCCGTTAAAAAAGCAGCAATCGCTTCGTCTACCGCAGGAATCAATTCAGCATCGCAACGATTTTGGTAATACAAATCTTTTGATTTTTCTAAAAAAATATGAACCAGCGGTGCCGTCTTACGGGAGATACCCGTATTAATTAAGAAAAACTGATTTTTATAATCCGGAATATTCTCTACCACCTCCAGTTGCTTTTTTCCTCTCAGTAAAACCGATTGGTTCAAATAACAAATCAACGGATCAATCCCCGAACTAGCCCCGTGAAAAAAACCTTCCAGCAATCCCAACTCTTTTTTTAATTGAGATAAATCTACCGCCTTCTCCGCTACGTACCGATCATAAATACCCGCCGTCAATGCGCCCGAACTCCCCGCTCCGTAGCCAAAAGGAATATCTGAACTAAAGTGCCAACTTTCCGCAAGATCTTTTTTAAACTGAACGATATCCACTTCAAATGGAAAACTATTTCCTATCAAATAATCCGCGATCGCTAATAATACCCCCGGCGCAGGATCTGCTCCCTCCTTTGACCAAAATCCACCAAATAATTTCAACGGCATTGCCAAGCCCTGCGATCCCCGCAGAATCGTATACTCTCCTAACAATAATAATTTTCCGTGGTAAATGCGCACTGCTTGATCGTTAAAATTCCTGTAAAATAATAATAAATTTTTTGGCTGCTTACTTCGCAGGCTAAATACGATTGAATGAAGCAAGAAGCAAGCGGCAAACAGCAAGCAGCACTCAACCAACAACTGGTACAAATTTTGAAATATACCCTAAAATACCTTCTCTAACAAACATACAAAATAAGATGGATTTTCCCAGACTTCGCTACTTTAGTTTTATTGGCCTGACCGCATTATTCGCGACATCCTGTGCGCCAGATGAATCACCAAATACCACCACCTCGTCCATTGACTTAGAGTTGGAAGCAGCACTACGGGACGTATCTGACGGTGTGGGAAAGGATCATTTTAAGCTACCAAGTAGTAACGATCTGAGTGCTATTCCACAAGATCCTAAAAATCCGCTTAGCCCGGTAAAAATTGAGCTTGGAAGAAGATTGTTCCACGAAACAGGTATTGCTACCGCTGGAAAAATTGATGGAACTATGGGAACATTCTCTTGCGCTTCTTGTCATTTTGCGGGCGCCGGATTTCAGGCAGGCCGGTTTCAGGGAGTTGGTGAAGGAGGAATGGGCTTTGGACTAAACGGAGAAGGAAGAGTCGTAAATACGCTTTTTCCAATGGATTCGATCGATGTCCAACCTTTGCGTACACCTACTGCCATGAACACCGCCTATCAGGAAGCAATGCTTTGGAACGGTCAGTTTGGGGCCACAGGTATCAATGCAGGTACGGAAGCAAACTGGACTCCAGGAACCCCTATTGCAATCAATGAGCTAGGTTACGAAGGCGTAGAAGTACAAGCAATTGCAGGTTTAAAAGTACACCGACTGGATACCGAAAATGACCTTTGCAAGCAAATGTATGGTCCACTATTCGACGCGGCTTTTCCTGATTTCCCACAAAACAATCGGATTACTCGCGAAACGGCTGGGTTAGCCATTGCTGCTTACGAACGTACCATTATGTCTAATCAGGCACCTTTTCAACGTTGGTTACGAGGTTATAGTGATGCGATGAACGAACAGCAAAAAAGAGGAGCACTGGTTTTCTTTCAGGAGGCTAATTGCGCTACTTGTCACAACGGCCCGGCGCTGAACAGTATGAGTTTTCACTCTTACGGAATGAAAGATTTAGATGCTAACGTAGAATCTATTTTCAATATTCCAGCAGAAGATGGTTCCCGTCTGGGAAGAGGCGGATTTACGAAAAATGAAGCGGATAACTATAAATTTAAAACACCTCAGCTCTATAATTTAGCAAATTCTCCATTTTATGGTCACGGCAGTACGTTCCGCTCCATTCGGGAAGTATTGGAATATAAAAATAATGCGGTTCCCGAGAATCCAAATGTTCCAATAACCCAATTAGCTACCGAATTTTCACCACAAAATCTTAGCGAAACACAGATAGATGATTTGGTCGCATTTTTAGAAAATGGATTAAATGATGCAGATTTATTTCGATACCAACCCAGCAGCGTAGCGAGCGGAAACTGTTTTCCAAATAACGATGAGATGTCAAGGGTGGATATTGGTTGTGAATAAGCAAAATAGCGCTACCAAATCCTCTAGAAATTGAGTAGCCTCATTAAAAATTATTCGTACCTTTGATTCATGAGTGATTTTATCGTTTCAGCCAGAAAATACCGGCCTGCCAGGTTTGATGAAGTAGTGGGACAGCAGCATGTTTCCAACACCCTTAAGAACGCACTGCAGAATAATCATTTGGCCCATTCTTTCCTATTTTGTGGTCCCCGTGGCGTAGGAAAAACGACTTGTGCCCGTATTCTGGCCAAGACCATTAATTGTGAAAATATCACTAAAGATCATGAGGCTTGTAATACTTGTTCTTCCTGCACGGCCTTCAACCAGAATGCTTCTTTTAATATTACTGAACTCGATGCGGCTTCGAATAATAGTGTCGAGCATATTCGTACCCTGATCGAGCAAGTCCGTTTTCAACCACAACAAGGCAAGTATAAAGTATTTATCATTGATGAGGTACACATGCTTTCACAAGCAGCCTTCAATGCTTTTTTAAAAACACTGGAAGAACCTCCCTCTTACGCAATTTTCATTTTAGCTACTACGGAAAAACATAAGATCATTCCAACCATTTTATCAAGATGTCAGATTTTTGACTTCCGTCGAATTCAGGTGCCCGCAATCGTCCAACATCTGCAGGGAATTTGTAAAACCGAAAAGATAAAAGGAAATAAAGATGCTTTGCATATCATCGCCCAGAAAGCAGATGGTGCCCTCCGGGATGCGCTCTCTATTTTTGACCGGATGGTGAGTTTTTCCGGAGAAGAAATTACTTACCAGGGAGTAATTGAAAACTTAAACGTGCTCGATTACGATTATTTTTTCAAAATTGTCAATGCGATGCTAACCGAAAACATCGCAGAAGTTCTTAATACTTTTGACGAAATTTTACGTAAAGGTTTTGATCCGGATATTTTTATAAACGGTCTGGCAGAGCATTTACGAAATATTCTGGTTTGCAAAGATGAGACTACTTTGAGTCTGCTGGAAGTAAGTGATAGCTTAAAAGATCAGTACCAAGAGCAGGCAAATAATACACCCGCTTCTTTTCTATTATCCAGCCTGAGTCTGGCCAACGATTGTGATGTTAATTATAAAATGGCGCGTAGCAAAAGGCTGCACGTTGAGATGACGCTCATTAAAATGACTTACATCAACCGGGCAGTCGATTTGACCAAACAAGGTACTCCGGCAGTTGTGTCATCGGCAGTTCCAAGTAAGACCGCTAATTTTCAGGCAGCTCCAGTTCCATCCGTCATCAAAGAACCGAAGGCGACTATAGCCTTGGAGTCAAAGGAGATCACACCCGTCGTTCAACCGACAAAGGTTGAAAAAGAAGACCCGAAACCGGAGAAAAAAGCGCGCAAGCTAAACGATTCCAATAAACTATCCGTTCCATCCCTGCATAATACACCCAGCTTTTCTCTGGATAAGATTGCCGCTGATATTGACAAGGCAGCACAGGACGAAGAAATAGAAGAATCCCGGCTCACTGACGAAAATTTGCAAGAAGCATGGATGACTTATGTGAAGCAAGTGCAATCTCCTTCCGCACGGAATACGCTTAGAAATGCAGAATTAAAAATAGAAGATAATCAGGTCGTCGCTACAATCGGTACCAAGATGGCTAGACAAATGATCCTCGACGAATCAGGTTTAATGCCCTACGTGCGAGAACAGTTATGCGATAAAAGGCTGGCACTGGTAATTAATATTGATCCATCAAAAGCTACACAGGCAGCTGATACGACTCCTAAGAAGAAAAAACCAGCTACGAACAAAGAAATATACCAGAATATGATCGCTCGTAATCCATTAATAGATGATCTACGTAAGCGATTTGATCTACAGCCTGATAAAGAATAAAATTTTAACAAATGGAAAATCAACAACTTTGGTATCTGGAAAATATTGACGTCACCGGAATTCTCTGTCCAAAAAAAATGGACAACGTTGGCGAAACACACGCCTCCAAATCTTATAAAAAAGGTGCGTATATCTACTTACAGGAGGAAGATGCGGATAAAATTTTCTTTATCAATGAAGGCCGGGTAAAAATTGGTACAAATAGCGAAGACGGTAAAGAAATCACCAAAGCAATACTTGGTCCGGGTGAAGTTTTTGGAGAATTGTCCTTGATTGGAGAGGATAAACGCAGAGATTTTGCAATTTGTATGGAGCCAACCGCTGTTTGTATAGTCACTACCGCTGAAATGAAAGGATTGATGCGCGACCACTCCATGCTTTCTGGTTTTATGATGAAAATTATGGGCAGCCGGGTACTCGAAATGGAGTCACGCTTAGAGTCTTTGGTTTTTAAGGATTCTCGGACCAGAATCATAGAATTTTTGGTCAACCTGGCTAACAACAAAGGACAGCGGGTTGGCTACGAAACACTTGTCAGAAAATTTATGACCCACCAGGAAATTGCTAACCTGACCGCTACTTCCCGACAAACGGTAACAACTGTACTCAACGACTTGCGAACTCGTAATATCCTGACTTTTGACCGACGCCGACTTTTGATTCGTGATCTAAAATTATTAACTGCCGAGAAAGAAACGGTATAGCAGGGGCGTATTGCAATACGCCTCTACTGCTATTCGCCCTTTATCGTTACTTTTGCGATCCATTAAATATCTTGGCCGTGTATAAACTACTATTCAAACCCCTCGCTTTTTTATTTTCGCCCGAACGAGCTCATCACCTCACCCTAACAGGACTAAAAACGGTACTGGCCATTCCCATTATTTCAAGTCTTTTTCGAACTTATTACACGGTAGAAGACGAGCGACTCCATCGAAATCTTTTTGGCTTGACTTTTAAAAATCCCGTAGGACTTGCAGCAGGTTTTGATAAAGATGGACAGCATTATCATGCGATGTCCGCTTTGGGATTTGGTTTTATAGAATTGGGCACAGTCACGCCCGTTGGTCAGGCAGGTAATCCTCAACCACGTCTTTTTCGCTTACCAGCCGACGAAGCCCTCATCAACCGGATGGGTTTCAATAACGAGGGGATGGAAGCCCTGGTTCGTCGCTTAAAAAGAGGCCGCCCAAAGAATTTAATCATTGGTGGAAATATTGGAAAAAATAAAAATACTCCCAACGAATCTGCGCATCTCGACTACGAAAAATGTTTTCAGGCCTTGTTTCCTTATGTTGATTATTTTGTAGTGAATGTGAGTTCTCCCAATACGCCCAACTTACGAGACCTGCAAGAGAAAGAACCACTGACCAGGTTACTTAGTTTATTGCAAAATTTAAACCTGGAAAAGCCGACGCAAAAACCCATTCTATTAAAAATAGCACCCGATCTTACCGATGGACAACTAGATGATATTGTAGATATCGTCCACGAAACCAAAATCAGTGGGGTCATTGCCACCAATACCACTATATCCAGAGAAAATCTGAATACTCCTCAGCACAAAATTTCCAAAATTGGAATGGGTGGACTTAGTGGTCAGCCTGTAAAAGACAGATCGACGGAGGTGATCCGCTATCTTCACCAAAAATCGGATGGCCAACTAAAAATTATTGGCGTAGGAGGAATCGCTAGTCCAGAAGATGCACTCGAAAAAATGGAAGCGGGTGCTTCACTAGTTCAAATATATAGTGGCTTAGTTTATGAAGGCCCAGATTTAGTAAAGCGCATTAATGAAGCTATTTTAAAGGCTAAATAATTTTGCTTGTTTCGACGTCCTTTTACAAATACATGCTATACAATGGCATCTTTTTTGCACCTACTAAAGATAAATCCTTCCCTTTTTATCTCCCTTCCTTAAACTATCGAACAATATCCGCAGGACTTAGTACGTCCATATGCGAGTAAATCACTATTTGATTATTCACCATACAATTTTAACATATGTCACAACAGGAAATCAGTATTTACAAGGATGCGCGCTTTTGGTTAATTGCGGTGTCTTTGATTTTATTAATCGTAATTACGGTTATGACTTTTCCCGGATAATTCCCGAAAATCTGATTCCCTCCAATTTCTTAATTAATTAACTTTTGTATAAAGGGGTATTTGCCGATGCAAATACCCCTTTTAGTTTTTACCAAAAACATGCTATCTTGCCAAAGAAAGAAGCATTCATGCGATATTTTTGATTCATAAAATTAGCTTCTTTTTCAATCGTATACTATGAAAAAGTATCTTATTTTGGTCATCTTTAGCGCCTTCTTGTTTTTACTTAGTTGCAAAACAGAATCTTCGCCTCCTCCAACTACTTCTTTTCCATCCAAGACAGTGGATACCACTGCGAATAAAAAAAGTAAACCAATCCCGGCTATTCCAACTAGCCACGACTGTACCGTCAGAGGTAAATTAATGGACGACAATGATCTTTGGATTCCTAAAGAACAACTTTGGGTCTGCATCGTGGCGGATAGTATTACGGTTGATCAAGACTTTGGGGACAGTTATCGGATTTTCGATATTTACGACACCGAAAATTGTCGCCAAATTAAACGTAAAGTCTTACCCGTCAATAATAGTCCAGACTTTCCGTGGTATATTTTTCAAAATACCTACGAAGAAAAAAATAAAGTGGTTTGTACGTCAGGATATGAATTTACATTTTGTTACGACGTTGAAAACCGGGAATTGCTACCGCGCATGAAACCCGCTTTTTTATTACCACGAAAGGCACTGGACGCACAATCCGGAATGACTCAGTTTATGGATATTTATAATCACTATCTTTTTGGACTCGGTCAGGATATTGGATTTTTTGCTTACGATCTAAATGATAAAAAAGAGGTGAAAAATTTTCTACCCGTGGCAGAATATCATTTTAAACCAATCAATCAGTTCTATAGTCTTTTTCTAATTCCGGTAGGAGATAAAAAATACCAAGCGATAATTCCTGCTTTTGATGTAAAAAATGTTGAGATATCATTTTTACCACTATTAAAAAAACCAGTTACCATTGATCCTACCGTAGCTAAAAATGTACGAAATAACCGCTTTCAGATTTTCACCGATTTAGAATCAGACAACGAATCAAAAGTAGCTTTCGATTTACAAAAACGGATCTCAGTTGATCTGCCAGCAGAGATCGCCACTCAACCAGTTGGTAAAGTACTCGCTTATTTAAAAGAGCAAAGTCAATAAAACCATTAAAAAAGAAAACGCTACGGAAATTCCGTAGCGTTCTTTAAATAAAACACTATTCAGGATTCGTCAGCCTGAAACATCATAAAAATTAGTTTTAGTTAACATTCTTCTTATCCAAAAAAGTGAACTCATTGACTTGTATCTCCGTCACTCTTCGATCTTTTCCTTCTTTGTCCTGATAGCTGCGGTGACATAATTTCCCAGAAACGGCTACCTGCTTTCCTTTCTTAAAATACATGCCCATGATTTCGGCCGTCTTTCCCCAGGCTATTAAATTATGCCATTGCGTTTCTTCTATTTTTTCACCCTTCTGATTTTTGTAAGATTCGTGAGTAGCAATGGTTACATTGACCTTGTTTTTGCCATTTTCAAATTTGATCAATTCCGCGTCTTTGCCTAAGTTCCCGATAAGTTGTACTTGATTTCTAATACTGTTCATAATAAATTGGTGTTGTGTCTTCCCCGCTATCTATTTATATTTATAATGACAACAAAGAAGTCGTGAGAAAATAAATTTTAATAAAACAGCTGTTGATCAACTGCAATGCAAAGATGAGGGGAACTCAAGGATTTATTCGTGTAATAAATGGCTAATTCCGTTTGTAGCCGTTTAAAAACGCTTAAAAGCACCTGTTTCAGAGATAGAAAATGGGTTTACACCCATCCGGACATAAACCCATTAAATTTATTTACTATTAAAACTTCTTGGCCAATCGATCACTATAAGGACCAGGATCTACCATTTGGTACTTCTGACATATCCAGACAAGGAATATCCATTCCTGGAATCGGATCATAATTCAGCACTTCTTCACCAATTTTTTCCGAAGTAAAATAACCTACGAGGGTCATCTCTTTGAGTAACTTAAAAAACGGTTCGTGGTTAGTCCTTTGATAACTAACCCCCGTACTCATTTCTTGTGATGTCATTCTGGCAAATTTTTTCTTTTCTGCCTCGTTAGCTTCCTCGATTTGAGGTTCCATCGCACGAGCGGCTGCTTCGTGCTTCAGCAATAGTTCGTCCCGCTGTTCGTCCGTACAATCTACAAAATCTTTTCCATAGGTAGTTTTACAATCTGTCGCAAAATCTGTTAAGCCTTTTCTAAAACGCTCCTTCATTTCCGGAGTATACACTTCTGCTACCATCCCATCCATAAATCGATGTACAAACACATCGTTGGCACCCGGTGTATCGGTGGCAGGTAAAATCTGTTCGGTAATTATTTTTAGCAAGTCCGTCTCTTTTGCATCAAAGAATGCTGGTTTCCAACCTGCTTCTGACGTTACCGTATCGGCTTTACAACCATTCATCACGCCCATTACCGTCGAAGCCGACAGTGCGTAGCCCATCATCATAGCCGTTCTTTTTATTGCGCTTCTTCTTTTCATAATTTTTTAAATTTAAAGCTCATTCCGGTTAAGCTGTTTTACCGCAAAATCGCAAGCACGAGCCGTCAAAGCCATATACGTAATCGATGGATTCTGACAAGCCGCAGATGTCATACAGGCACCGTCAGTAACAAATACATTAGGAACTGTGTGTATTTGGTTGTTACCATTCAAGACAGACGTCTTAGGATCACGCCCCATTCGTGCGGTACCCATCTCATGAATACCCAAGCCTGGATAAGATCCTTCATCTTCGGTACTAATATTTTTAAAACCTGCAGCTTCTAGCATTTCTGCTCCCGCAATCGCCATATCTTTTCGCATGATCTTTTCGTTCTCCTTATTTTCACAATCAAAAGTAACGGTAGGTAAGCCCCACTTATCCCTTTTATCCTCGTTGAGGTACATCCGATTTTCGTGATAAGGTAACATCTCCGCGAAAGCCATCATTCCCATTCTCCAGGGGCCCGGAGCAAATAAATCATCTTTGTATTTTTTGCCAACTCCCGCTTCGGCAATGTGGCTTGCCCAGTTGGTGCGGCTCGCCGAGCCTTGATAACCGAATCCTCTCAGATAGTCCTTTCGCTCTGTTCCTTTTCCAATGTTTTGGAATCGAGGAATATAAAATCCTGCCGGGCGACGCCCTTTATAATATTTATCTCCAAAACCATCATAAGTTCCAGAAGCTCTTACTTTAAAATGGTGATCCATGAGGTTATGCCCCAATTCACCACTTTGATTACCCATTCCATCCGGATGTGCATCTGATTTAGAATTTAATAAAATAGAAGTAGAGCCGATAGCCGAAGCACAGCAGAAAATCACTTTCGCAAAATATTCTGTTGTCTCCTTGGTTAGCTCATCAATAATTCTTACTCCTCTCGCCCGCTTAGTTTCTTTATCGTACATAATTTCGTGTACAATACTGTGCGGACGTAATGTCATATTACCGGTAGCGACCGCTGCCGGCAAAGTGGAGGACTGACTACTGAAATAACCACCATAGGGACATCCACGCATACAGCGATTACGTCGCTGACAGGCGCCTCGCCCGTTGTATGGTTCACTAAGATTAGCAACCCTTCCCGGTGTTATAAGTCGATTGGGAAATGCTTTTTGAATTTTCTCGCGAGCATCACTTTCTAAACAGTTTAATTGAAAAGGAGGCAGGTATTTTCCATCCGGGGCAGCACGGTGATTCTCCGCTTGTCCACTAATTCCGACAAAAGTTTCTACGTAATCATACCAGGGCTCAACATCCTTATATCGAATCGGCCAGTCTACACCGTATCCGTCCCGGGCATTTTCCGTAAAATCCTGTTCACTCCAGCGGTAGCAATGTCTTCCCCACATGAGCGATCGTCCTCCTACGTGATAGCCACGCATCCAGTCAAAACGTTTTACTTCCGAATACGGATGATCCAAATCGTTAACAAAAAAGTGCTTTCTCGCATAATCGACCGTATAACCCGTCCGAGCCTGTACACCTTGTTGTCGCAAATCTTCCTGAGTAGGCTTCCCACCGTTGGGCATATCCCAGGGGTCCAGATGCATTGTTGGATAGTCTGCCACATGTTTTACGTCTCGGCCTCTTTCCAATACCAGGGTTTTTAACCCTTTTTCACACAGTTCTTTGGCAGCCCAGCCGCCACTGATACCGGATCCGATAACGATAGCATCGTAGGTAACTTCTTCCTTACCTTGTGAGTTAAAATACATAGTAATAATTTTGATTGACCGAAAAATACAAAATTAAATACTTAAATGTTTGACGAAATAATTCTTTTCGTTTTTTATTATGAAGAAGAGACAAATTTCAGACAATTATGCTCTAATAGAATATTTTTAATTTTTAACCAGGGATTCATTCCGGAATAAAAGGAGGTGATGATTTAGCTTTTGATATTTTCTGTTGTTGAATATCAATATTGACCAAGATAGCTAAACAAATGAAAAAGAAAGAACCCACTTTATCCGTTTCAATCAGATCGTTGATAATTAAAAGTAATACGATAACGATCACAGACATATAGGTGCCCATTAAGAATCCGGCAATTGCAGGGTTGGTTTCACGGTGATAAACAATTTCTAATCGATAGAAAAAATAAAAGAGAATAGCGACGAAAAATATAATCCCTGGAACACCTTGTTCTACTCCTAACATCAGATAATAACTGTGGATACCTGATTTTTCGGGATTATCACTAACATAGGTTTCAAAACTACGGACGGTATAAGCTTTATAAAACCCGTGAAAATTACCCGGACCAAATCCAAAAATGGCCCGTTCTTTCAACATATACACGCCAGCGATCCAACGATAAAATCGTTCCATTACGGAAACATCTTCACCCTTTGCGGTGGCTGCTACTAAGTTATCAAATTCTTTGTGGGCGATCGTTTTTTCAAAAGTTGGCGCATACTCCAAGTATTTATTATTATTTAATAAGTTTGCTGCAAACATAATACTACCGATCAGTGCGGCCAGCAAGACTAACTTGATCAACCTAAAGTGGATAATCCAATAAGCACATACCGCGGCGATCAAAGCCAAATAGGCAGCTCTTGTATAAGCAAAAACAATCCCGAGAATAATAATTATCAGCATTCCCCAAAGAATATTCCAGCGAAATGAAAAGCGTTGGTAGGTTGATTTAAGATACCATACAAATGGAGTAAAAAGACTCAAAGTCGCCGCGTAGTTAACATGGTTGCGGTAAAATGGTCCGACAGAGGCATTGATCTTATCGAAAGCAAAACCATATCCGGCATGACGAATCATCACATAAAGCGTAGTAATCGAAATTGGAATAGAGATACACCAAATCATGGTACGCAACGCATTCTCGTCTCGAAGTATCAGTCCCGATAAAAAGAAGTAAACCACGATATACCAGAATTTTGCCAGAAAAAATTTAGTAGAAACAAAGGTATCCGCCGATGTAAAAATGCAAATGAAAATCCAGAAAAAATGAATACCTAAAAAGCACGTAAGCGGGTGCCGAAAGAAATCACCTTTTAAAGTTGGAAGATTTTTAAGAAAATATAAAATGGATACGCCCATTAGTAGCAGCACCAACGGCTCGGTAGGCAAATCAGTCGCAAAACCTCCAGGCAGCTCTACTTCCATAGAAAATGGCAAACAAAATAGAAGAAGGAAAAAAACTTTTCGAAAATCTACAACACAAAGATAGGCGATGATTATTCCAAAAGGAATCAGGGCCAAAAAATTCATTTGGTAGCGAATAGCACCAAGAATACTACACAGAGTAATCGCAGCAAAAACATACATGAAAATTTGCTGCGTTGAAACATCCCACCTTTTCAATAACCTATCCATGAAGCACCTCCTGCCAGTTGATACTTTTATAAGAATCAGTTAACAGAACACCAATACAAGTCAGGATAAAAGCCATTAAAACAGAAACAATCACGATGATCGATCTTTTGGGACGAGACTTATCACGCGGATAGCCAGCGGCCTGCACCAGATTAATCGCGGTAAATTCATTATTGTAGACTGCTTCCAACTGTGCCAGTCGCTGTTGCTCGTTACCTATTTCGTCTTTATTGATTTGATGAAACCGATATAATTTTTCCGAACCCGCAAAACCCTCTGTAAATTTACCAACTTGGGTTCTTAAACTAGCCACCTCACTTTCGAGGCCACGAATCCTGGCCGTACTATAGATAATCGTATCTTGAGGAATAGAGGAATATTTTTTTAATTCTGCCAGTCGTCCTTTTTCTTCGTTAAGCTTTGCGGATTTGATTAGCAACAACTCCGGCAGGTCTCTGCTTTGGGTGGCCGGATTAAGGATTCCATATTTTTTACGAATAACCAACAAAGTATCTTCCAGTTGATTCATCTTCTTATTCCGTTCCGTTAAGTTACTTTTCATCATCTTAATTTGCTGCCACTGACTATTCCGAATCATCTCCTGCGCAAATTGATTTACTTTATTTCTGGCTACGTTGGCCATATTCATCGCCAGTCTGGGGTCAACATCTTCTACCAAAATTTCGATGGCATCGTATTTTGTTTTTAAAACTTTATACTGAGAAGAAAAAACTTCCATCACCCGAAAATGCCTTTTTTCATCATTTTGATCAATTCCATAATGGTTATATAAGTCGAAACTGTCAATTAAAAAGTTGGCTAATCGTTCTGATTCGGCCAACGTCATAATTCGATCCATATCCTCTCCGGCTCCATAATAGTATCTTATGTTGTCCTGATTGCCGATGGGGTTTGGTTTAGCTAGGTCATTATTGGTGGCGTAGAACAGAGTAGAAGACTGGTAATAATTATCCATCATTAATGATAATATGACACTGCCGACCAGTGTAATCAGACAAACTATCAAAATAAAAACTTTCCACTTATAAAGGACGCGAATCACGTCCAAGAGATGTTCCTTCCGCTGCATATAAATTAACAATTTTCACAAAAGTAGATAATTTGGCCGTTATTTCAAGGATTTTAATTGTCGAGGCTGAATCATACCACATCCAATGGCTATTAATAGTGCCCCCCCCCCACTACCAATAAACCTCCACTGCCAGATAATCTCCGAAAACGAGTAAAATTTCCACGCCACGATGATCACCAGGAAAGTATAACTTAATACGCTCAAAGTTAATTTTTTATTGAGTTTAAAATTAAATAGTGTTCTGATCAACATCATCTGAGAAAGCAATACAAAACTCTGGGTAATGATCGTGGCAACGGCAGCGCCCAACGCTCCATCCCGAGTAATTAAAAAGAAGTTTAAAATAATATTGATTAAGATACCAATCACAAAAATCCCATTCATTTGCTTTAGCTGGCCTTCTGCGGTGATCAAGGTACTAGAAATATAAATACCGCTGACGGCAACGTACGTCAGCATTAGTGATCCAAGGACCGTACCCCAATACGGAGTGGCTTCTACATATAAGAGTGACGATATTTCATTCCGAAAAAACCAAACGTTAGCCGCTACCGCAATAGAAATGGACCAAATGAGTAAAAAACTCAATTTAAATAATGGCTTGATTGATTCTCCCAGTTTTAACATACGGGAAAACATGGGTAATAATAAACTAGCAAATAAAAACCCAGTCATATTTACCGCATCTAATAATCGGTAGCCCGATGCATAAATACCTGCTTCAGAACGGCCGTCGGGGAGCATTCGCTCAATCATTACCCCGTCAATTTTAGTATAAAAAGTCATCAGAAATACGACTAAGGCATAGGGATAACTCTCCCGTAAAATAATTCGCAAATAAAGTGGATTATAACGCCATTTAATTTTTGGTAAATGCTTACGTACAATAAAGTAGGCGGTAAGCGTCGCCGTCAGCAACGCCCCCATCTGTGCGTAGATAAACCATTCGATTCGGAAATTTTCTTTAAAAGCCGGAACGTACAATAAGGTCCCACATACTAAAATCATCAGTAGCTTTTCCATGGCCGATAACAGGCTATCGGTGCGATAAAAGCCTAGACCGGAAATGTTGGAACGCATGTAAAATAGCAGGCTAATCAAAATTTGGTTGATACCAATGGCAAAAATCATGGGAAAAATAGACCATTCGTACTGTAGCAACCAGGCTGCAGGAAAGATCACCAACAGATATAATGTAGCCAAAATAGCCTTAAGCATCAGAATATTAGGGAAATACTTACCCAGGAGATTCCGGTGCTGCGCTATATTTTTATTGTTATAGCTCTGAATTCCAAAATCACTGATGATTTGTAGTAAAAAAGTGAAATTAATGATCGCAAAATAAAGACCATAAGCTTCTTTACCTACTGTATTTTGCACGACCATATCAATCCCAAATAAATAGAATGGCTTGATCAACACGTTGATGCCGATCAGAAAAAGTACATTAATCAGGAAAGTACGATTCAAATGAAGTAAGGATTGATACGCTACAAAGATAGAGCAGTGAAGTATAAAACTAAACATTTTTTAGTTTTCACTTCACTGCTATCTGATCGCGGTGGTATTTAGCGCCACCTACAATTGGTTTTGGGACAGCCTCCTGAGTGTGGGTACACTCAATTACTGATAAAATTTGACTGGGTTACTAAAGTCTGGTATCCCGGTCTATTGTCGGTTTTTAGATCTTACAGGACGTTGAGGCGCAACTGCGTGCCGTGCTTCTGTGCTAACGGCCGGCATGGGCTCTCTTTGTCCGGATATTGGTGTTTTTTCGGTATTACCTCCATAGTAATTGGGAACATAATCATCCGGTAGCTCAAACGCAGCGGGCACTTCCAATGGGCTAGTAGCAGAATTTGGTGTAGCCGAACCACTATTATGCGTAGCTAAACCACTCTCTACGTTAAAATCCTGCTGCATCCGATCGTATTGATACAACTGATAGCTTTCTATTTTTTCAATCAGCTTTTCAGCGTATTGGCGATCCGTAGCGTATCCGGCGGCTTTTAGTCCTTTTGCCCAACCTTTATAATCGGTGCTGGAGAGATTAAATAAATTTGCGTAGCGAGCCCCTTCCCGTAAAAAATTGGAATGATCTACGTAGGACTCCTCGACGGATGCGTATTTCCGAAAACAGGAAGCAATGAGTTTACCATTTTTATAATCATCATCTTCCTGATAGATGGTAGCACCACTCCAATTATTATTACATTTTATACCAAAATAATTATTCCCCTCTACTGCGAGCGAACCATTACCCCAGGAGGATTCGACGATGGCTTGCGCCAAGGTGATACTCGCAGGAATGCCCGTGCGCCACATTTCTCTCACCGCCATCTCACTTTGCAGTTCAATAAAGGCAAGGGTAGCACTTTCAGTATTAAAATCGGAATGGGAAAAGCCGAAAAGGCTCAAAAAGCACAGTGATACTGCACTGACGATGCGTTTCAACATAGCAGGTGATTTAATGGGTTAGCAATTAGCCCAGGCACTTACTACAGAGTTTTCTCACAGCTCGTCAAGTAAGTAGGCGACGTTTGTATTACATTTTTTAATATGTAAAAATCACGCCAACTTTTGTGCTGAAAGAACAAATCATGATAGATTTTCTTTATAGTGGCAATATATTTGGGTAAATCTTCTACTGATGTTGTACAAATAAATCTATGTCTCAATTAAACAACCAGTTATCGGATATTTTTTATTTGCGCGGATTTGCCGTATTTTTGCACCTGAAAAGCAAAACGAAGCATCTTTTTACTATTAAGTACTTAGCTGATTGACAAATCAGTTTATTTGCTAACACTAAATTTTTTACCATGAGTGAGAAAGCAGTAAAAACACGTTACACGGATAGCGAATTAGAGGAATTTGAGTTGCTGATTGATGAAAAATTATTGGAAGCTAGAAAGCAATTGGACTTTTATGTTCAGCAGCTTTCAGATAGCTCTAATAATGCGGATTCGAAGTCTAAAGGATTAGACGATAGTATTGGCTCGGTGGAGAATGAACAAATTAGTACGCTAGCCAGTCGGATGCGTAAACACATTCAGCATTTAGAAAATGCAAAATTGCGGATTCAAAACAAAGTTTACGGAATTTGCCGGGAAACCAAGAAGTTGATCTCAAAAGAGCGTTTAAAAGCAGTGCCACACGCCACGTTGAGCATTGAGGCGAAAAATAAGCGATAGACTTTTTGAGCACCCTTCATTGCCCTTAGCGGTCATTGGACCAAATGGTGATTATGGTACCAGCTGTAATCACCTTTTTTTGACTATGGAACTCGGTATTAATGGGTATTTTTGAAATTAAACAATGAAGTTGTCTAAAAACTCCCAAATTGCCTACGAGCTGATTAAATCTTCCAACTCGTCGCCTTTTTTCTCGTCAATAGCGCGGCTATTCACTCAAAAAAGAGGCTAGAGTTGAATAATTTTCTCTACCTCTCGGCTGCTTTTGGAATTCTTAAACAACTTCAATAACTAATTTCCAATTTCAGACGTTTATTAGATGCGGAAGTTATTTAAGAATGAAGCGTAATAGCCCTGGCTAATTTCTATAGAAATTCCTAAACGACTGCAGCTATTTTAGCCTATTAAATTGCGTATTCTTGCCAAAAAATTAAAATTTTGAGTAGATCAACTAAAGTTCTTTCGGTTATCTTATTTGTTCTGATTGTTGATCAGGCGCTAAAGATTTGGGTTAAAACCAATATGGTTTACGGGGAAGAAATTCCGATGATTAGTAACTGGGCGATACTGCATTTTGTAGAAAACCCAGGGATGGCATTTGGAATTGAGTTTGGTGGTGAGTGGGGAAAACTGGGTCTTAGCATCTTTAGAATTGTCGCCGTTATTTTCCTCTCTTCTTATTTACGAATGCTGATTAAATCAAAGGTTCCTTTGGGTTTCTTAGTTAGTGCCGGGCTGATCCTGGCCGGTGCGATCGGTAATATTATTGATAGTGCTTTTTACGGATTATTATTTTCCGAGTCTACGCGCTATGCGGTGGCGGAATTTTTACCCGCCGGTGGTGGGTACGAAAGTTTTCTGCATGGAAGAGTTGTTGATATGTTTCATTTTCCATTATACGAAGGATATTTTCCCGATTCATTTCCACATTGGGGAGGAGAAAAATTTGAGTTTTTCCGACCGGTATTTAACGTCGCGGATATGTCGATTACCATAGGCGTGGCCAGCATTATTTTATTTTATCGTGGGGTGTTCAATTCCGAAGAACTCAATCCACCTGACCCCAAGCCCGCAACTGCTGCAACCACCATAGCGACCGCCAATGAGACCGCTAAGGCGACGACGACTAGCGAATCTACAGAAAGTACCTCACAGCATACGGATCCTGAAATTGGAAAAGAGACGACAGAATAGATTCAGTAGTATAGGAATAACAAAAAAGAATTAGGGAATACCAAGTACCTCCACAATTACATCGAAAAAACTCCATCCTCAGCCTACTAAGTAATTCTATAAATAAAAAGGCAGTAACGCGATTTCGTTACTGCCTTTTTACTTTTAGTGGTTTGTGTGTATTACTCTTCGTCCAAAAAATTGTTAACAGCTAACAAAACCTTTGAAACTTTGGTGTAATCAATTTTATAATGAATAAATTTTCCTTCCCGCTCGGTAAGTACGATACCTGCATTGCGAAGTATGCGCAGGTGCTGGGAAGTAATAGACTGTTCCAGTTTGAGGGTGTTGTAAATCTTGTTTACATTAATGGAGTCGTGGCGATCAATAAACTCAAGAATTTTCATTCTGAGGGGATGCGTCAATGCGCGTAAAATTTCGGATGACTCGGAGAGTGTTTCACTTTTAAGAACAACTTTCGCCTTTCTCATAGAGGAGTTTTTAGTTTTGTGAGCATCCTGAATTTGTGACATTTATGTAGTTAATCAGGGGAGCTTCTTATAGGTATAAAATAAATCACTAGCAAATATGCGTTTTTTATTTATTTAAATGAAAAAATTTCAAAAAAAATGCTGTAAATCAATAGATTTACAGCATTTTTTGTGCGAAACACATAACAAATACTCCTTTTAAAAATAAATATATTTAAATTATGCGCAGGAACGACGTATTGGTATAACTTACTACGCCGCTAATTCTTCTACTAATCGCGAAATTTGAGACAATCTGTCTTTATCCAACGAATAGTAAATAAATTTCCCCTGTCGATCTGTCGCTACGACTCCTGCTCTTCTAAGAATCGCTAAGTGCTGTGAAGCAACAGATTGTTCCAATCTTAATTTAATGTAAATATCAGTAACGGTCATCTTGTCGTTTTCTTCTAAAAGGTCGATGATGCTCTGACGTAATTTGTGATTGACTGCTCTTAAAACTAGAACCGCTTTACGAAGTTCGGCATAATCCAACTGGATTTCCCTATTGCCTTTCTTCAAAACGATCGTCTCGTTTTTTTGCTTTCTCATACTATGTTTTTTAAAAATTAAATAGAATAATAATACTATATCTCAATTAGCCAAAAACTATACCAACCGAAAAATATTAGATAATTAGGTAAGGTATAAAGCACTTGACTATGAGCCAAAAATAGAAATTTTTATTATAAAATCATATATTTCTACCATTCATTATTTTATTTAATACGTTGGGCTTGGGCGTAGTTATGTTGGGACTTTTAAAATAAAATGGGGCGCTGTAAGCGACGTCGGCAAAGTCTTTTGCGTGCCATTTGCGTAAAGCGGGGCCAATTAAATGCGATGCCACGCTTATAAGTGACTGAAAATCAGCATGTGAGGCGGTAATTACCGTTTGGGCCTTTTCAACAGCATTTCCACAGAAAACTACTTTAGCGTTATTTTTCAGTTGCTCCGCAAAGGTGTTTTCCGTCAGGATCAATGCTTCGGTGTCCTTTATTTTCTTTTGTGTGGCATCAAAAGTGGCGGTATAAACTTCCATCCGACGGGCGTCGATCATGGGAATGTATAGGGCTTCTTCTTTTCGGAGTTCGTAGGCGGCACTCGCCAGGGCTTCCAGGGTACTTACGGCAATGAGCGGTTTATCTATGGCATAACAAATTCCCTTAGCCGCTGAAAGGCCAATTCTAAGGCCCGTATAAGATCCGGGGCCCATACTTACCGAAACGGCCGAAAGTTCGTTTAGCATCCGTCCAGCTTCTGCCAGGCAGGCTTCTACATATAGCGTGACGTGTGCGGCGTGGGTAAATCGTTCGGTACCTTCGCGGGAGGCCAGGATGGTCGTACCTTCTGACAGGCAGACGGAGCAGAATTCGGCGGAAGTTTCGAGATGGAGGAGCAGAGGCATGGTGGGTTTGATTTTCTATTTTATATAGCTGCAAAGATATGGCTTCTTTGGTGTAAGTGGAGGAGGATGGGGAAAATGGTCAGAAAACAATCAATGGAGGATTTGATTTACAATAATTTCGATTTATCTTTCGGGGCAAAACTTAATCTATTATTAACCATATCAACAAAAGTAAATGGGAGTAACAATAAAGCGGGAATAATTTTCCATATAGGCCTGTGACACCTATATCAAAAGAATCCACAAACGCATCTAAAAGGAAACAGGTCAATAATAAGATACCAAAACAGTAAATAATCCTGGCAAATTTTGCTAAATACTTTTCTGCGGAAATCTTTTTATAAATGGCTAGGTGTATCAAACCAAAAATTAGTAACACAAAACTAACAATGCTGCTAACAAACGTCACTGGTATATGCTTTACCTGACTCATTGTAACAATTTCCATTATAATCCCTCCAATAAAGATAATTATTGAAAAAGTAAAAAGACCATATGGGTATTTTAAAATCTTCATATTGTGTTATTTATGCCGACTATCTTTTAGATTTAGTATTTCTTTCTCATAGAGAATTTTTAAGGACAAAAAAGTATTAATCACAAGAAATAATATTACCAAAAAATTAGTTGTTCTCAATGTGAAAAAATTGGGAAATTTAGGATCACTACCCATCATATGAATCATCACGCAAAAGACAATTAATAAACTTATCCAAAAAACTATTTTTGAAAACATCACCAATCCTTTACTTAGTTTATCCAAAACACTTACATCCCGGTGAGAGAAACCGAAAACAAACAACATAGGAACTAAAAAAAACGCCAAAGGAGTTCTAAGATCAGGAAGTCCTCTATTATCTACATAAAAATCTGTAAACCATATCATGACCAGTACAATTGGTACTAGCCACCAAAAAGCATAAGGATAGAATACTTTTTTCATATTGCCAACACTTTAATATTTAAATTGACAACCGTTAGTTATCATAATTTCATCAACACAGGATTTGATTTATAATTGTTTCGATTTATTTTTTGGAGAGAAAATTTGATCTATTATTAACCAGACCAACAAAATCGGATGAGAGTAAAAATAAAGAGGAAATAATTTTCCATATAAAACTGTAGGTTCTATATCAAAAGAAAATACGAAATAATCCAAAAGCATGGACACAAATAATAATATACCAAACCAGTAAATAATCTTGGCAAATTTTAATAAATACTTTTCTGGAGAAATC
>CALLPK010000112.1 GCA_938015415.1 uncultured Saprospiraceae bacterium | reverse complement strand
GCAGGATCCAACGGTAATGCGGTGAGTTTTTTCCAATCTTCCGGATGTACGATTTTTTCGGATTTATCCGTTTTTTCTATCTCCGTGGTGGGAATTGGTTTTAGGTTACAACTAGTTATTATTAAAATAACCGATACCAATGAAAGTGGAAGGAAGGGAGAATTCTTCATAGGATATAAAAATATAAGAGGTTAGTTAAATTTTCACAAAAATACATTTTGAATTTGAAATAAAATACTAATTATAATTTATCCGTAAAGATTTATCCATACACCGCCAGCATTCCCTGTAAATCTTCCAACGTGTTCGCTTCCTTAATCGGCTTATCTTTTCGCCAGCGAAGCATTCGTGGAAACCGTAAGGCGACTCCCGATTTGTGACGAGTGGATTTATTGATTCCTTCGAAGGCAATCTCAAAAACATGAGCTGGTTTAACGCTTCGAACCGGGCCAAAACGCTCCAGCGTATTTTTTCGGACCCAAGAAGTAATCTGTCTGAATTCCGCGTCGGTCAATCCCGAGTATGCCTTGGTAAAGGGAACCAATTTATCATCGTCCCAGACTGCAAAAGTATAATCGGTATAGAGATTTGCCCGGCGGCCACTACCCTGCTGTGCGTAAATCATTACCGCATCAATGGTCAGAGGATCGACTTTCCATTTCCACCAGTCTCCCTTTTTTCGGCCAATCTGATATTCGGAATTTTTCCGTTTAAGCATAAAGCCTTCGCTCAAGTGCAGCCGGGAATTTTCCCGTTCTGCGGCGGCGGCTTCCCAGGTATCAAATTCCAACGTTTCAGAAAGAAGGATAATATCGTTGGGTGGTAAATTGGTAATTAAGTCTACTAAAATTTGCCTGCGCACTGCCATTGATTTTTTTCGAATATCCTCGCCCGCAAATTCTAAAATATCGTAGACCATCAAAGAGACCGGGGCCGATTCTAAAATTTTCTTAGTGACATTTTTACGACCAATCCGAGTTTGCAGGACGTTAAAGCTCAACGGCTTTCCATCGGCGAAAGGAAGGATTTCTCCGTCCAGTACCGTTCCGTCGGGCAAGAGTGTCGCCAGCGGATGGTATTCCGGAAATTTATCCGTTACCAGTTCTTCCCCACGTGACCAGACAAATAATTCGCCACCCCGGACAATCACCTGACCACGGATGCCATCCCACTTTCTTTCGATCTGCCATTCCGCCGGATCCCCCAAACTTTCGGGAGAACCATCGACGGCGTAAGCCAAATAAAAAGGGTAAGGTTTTGAAATATCATCGAGTGGGTTCTCCGCTAAAATCAGATCCGCATAAGTGGTATTATCGGGTGTCCAGTTTCCCATCAAACGGTGCGCAATGGCACTCTCTTCCTGACCGGAATATTGGGACAACGCCCGCATCATCAACTTCTGGGAAACACCGACCCTGAATCCTCCGGTAATTAATTTGTTATACAAAAAACGTTCATCACGCGTTAGACCACTCCAGGCATTCAGTACCCGCTCTTTTTTCTCTTCATCCGTCAAACCGCCTAGTGACTTTATTTCCTCAATCCAATAAGCGAGTGAATGATCCAACGCTTTGACTGGCGGAGGTAAAACTAAGGCGATCGTTTCAGCCAAATCACCTACAATTCGATAACTGTCTTCAAACAACCACAAAGGAACCTTCGCTATTTCGGCAGCCCATTCCCGTAATAAAGAAGTTTTAACCGTTCGCTTTGGACGTCGATGTGATAATATCCCCATGGCCCAGAGTCGATCAACGTCGTCTACCTTTTCAAAATATTCGACCAAAGCAGCTACCTTTACCAGGGTTTTGGTAGTCTGATCAAGCCGGGTAAATAAGTTTGCAAAATTTTTCATTGATTGTTTTCTTTAATCACTATACAACAAAGTATGTCATTTGGCCATCTCACACTTTGTATTCCTCCCTGATTCGGGAGGCAGGTCTAAAGGAAGGCCAACGCGCTGACATACTTTAAGGAACCGTCCCTCTTTACTCACCAGTGGACTGATCCACTTTATTTTCCTCGGCGTTTTCATTAACTTCTGCCAATTCTCCTTCGTATTCTGTATTTTCAATACTGGCTTGAATTCCCTTTTCGTTTAAATATTTTGAAAAAATACTGGAATAACCGTGGGTAACAATCACGCGGGTAGCTTCCGTCATGGCAATGGCTTTATTTAAATCTTTCCAATCGACGTGATCAGAGAGTGCAAATCCACGATCTGCTGCTTTCCGGCGACGGGGACCACGCAGGGTCATCCAGCCGCTGGCAATACCGATGGAGACCGGTTTAAATTTTTTCATCCAGGCAGCATTAAGCGCAGAAGGTGGTGCCAGAATTAAATTTCCGGGAAATAATTTTTTATCCGTTTCTCTGGTGATGCGAGTCGTGTCAGGTAAAGAGACACCTTGACTTCTAATTACTTCATTGATATTTTCAACTGCTCCGTGCGTATAAATATTTCCGATGGACGTATCTAGTCCCCGCAAAATCCGTTGTGCTTTTCCCAGAGAATATCCGGTGATGAAAGTTATTTTTCCATCCGCCGCATTTTGTCGCCACCAGGCATTGATGGCCGCAAAAATTTCTTCTTGTGGTTTCCAGTCGTAGACGGGTAATCCGAAAGTACTTTCCGTAATAAAAGTATGGCAACGAACAGGTTCGAAAGGTTTGGCCAGACCATCATCTTCCAGTTTATAATCACCGGAAGCTACCCAGATTTCCCCTTTGTACTCTACGCGAATTTGGGCCGACCCCAAAATATGGCCGGCGGGATGAAAACTAAATTTCACGCCGTTGATCTTCCGTTCTTCCCCAAATTTAACGGTTTCCATGTTTATATCTCCCAGACGATATTTGATCACCGGCGCCGCAATATCGGTGGCCAGATACGCTTTACTTCCCCAGCGCGAATGGTCCGCATGACCGTGGGTGATGAGCGCGCGGGGAACGGGTTTCCACGGATCAATGTAAACATCTGCCGCTTCGCAATAGATACCTTTTTGGGTAAATTTTAAAAGATCTGATTTCATAAGACTAGAACAGCAGAGCAGACAGATTGTTTGCCAATTTAAAGCTGAACATATATAATATTTAACCGTTAGAAACCTGTTGCGCTTATATTATCGGTGTGCGCAAAATGGGAGACTAAACCGATGAAACTATTTCATTTATTTCAAGGTAATACAGGATGCAACAACAAGAAGCTTTTAAACTACCCCTCAGAATTTTACTACTGATCATAGTGACTTGTATGGTGCTTTATTATGGACGTTCGTTTTTAATCCCATTGACCTACGGCGCTATGTTTGCTTCTCTGGTGCGTCCCCTGCATGTAAGATTTACCGCCTGGGGAGCCAATCGTTATCTGGCTGCGATCTCTAGTGTCTCCGTTATCATTTTTATTTTCATGCTTTTACTCAGCGTTTTTGGCTGGCAGATTCAGCAGTTGTATCAGGAGTCGGATCAGATCAAAAAGGAACTGGTGCAGCGCCAAAAGGATGTGCAAAAAGGGATCAAATCCTGGTTTGGAATTTCAATGAACGATCAGGACGAATTTATTGAACAAGGTATTTCTGAAATAGGAGAAACGATTACTGCTTCCATTGGTAGTCTGTTTAATATTCTTGCTAATTTCTTTCTTTCGTTGGTCTACGCAATTCTCTTATTGAGTGAGCGAGAACGGATAAAAATATTTTTTCTTAAACTCTTTGATAATCACACCAAAGCGAAAGAGACGATCAGTCAGACCGGAGAGGTGGTACAAAGCTATTTAGTAGGAAAACTGACGATTGTTTCGATGCTGGCCATTGTTTACGCAGTGGGATTTTCTATGGTAGGCATTCAGTTCGGTGTTTTAATCGGCGTCTTATCGGCATTTTTAACCTTTATTCCGTACGTCGGAAATATTATTGCGGCCGTAATTGTGGCCTTACTTACCATTTCAACCGGAGGAAGTTATACCGATATACTGATTGTTTTCACGATTATGGGCGTTGCACAATTGCTGGAATCTTACGTGTTAGAGCCCTGGATTGTAGGTAGTAACGTAGCACTTAATCCTCTTTTTTCTATTATTGGAGTTATCGGAATGACCTTGTTATGGGGTGCCGCAGGATCAATCATTGCGCTTCCGTTGTGTGGAATATTAAAAGTAATTTTTGACCATGTGCAACCTTACAAAGATCTGGGTTTTTTGATGGAAGCAGAACCAGTTGACTCAAGTGAACAAATGTAGATTTCTAACTTTTTAGTTCTGAAAAAAATCAAAAATCTATTCAAAAATAAAAATTATGAAATTTAATTTATATGATAATCTGGTAGAAGCCACCGCCGACCTAACTAAAAAAGGATACAAAGAATCTTTTAAATTTACCGAAGAAGATAAGATGATGTGCTTGGCGAATGAAAAATTATACGAGCCAGAGGATATGAAAATCATCCATTCTCACCGCTTTGAGGGGATGACCAATCCCGCAGATATGTCAATTATTTTTGCCGTAGAATGTAAAGATGGCGTGAAAGGAATGATCATTTCCAGTTACGGTACTTACGCTAATGAAGGTTTTGATAAATTCATGAGTAAAGTAGAAAGAAATCCGGTTGATGTTGAGTTTCCGGATCATCATTCTGATCCTAAAAATGTAACTCCATAAGACAATTACTTAAAAGCAAAGCTCATCTTCAGGGATTCGCTTTTTGCTCATAAAAGCTTCTGCATTTATCAAATGGGCCAAATCAGTAGACGCGAGTAAACCAATTTAGTATTTTTAGCATTCTCACTGTTATACCCATAACTTTAAATACAAAAATCCTTTTCCATGAGTGATAAAACCATCAGCAAAAATTTCTACCAGAAAAAAAAATTTCTGATCCCCATTATATTAATTCTGGGGTTAATCATTCTACGAATTTTCTTACCAACTATTGTAAAAAATAATATCAATAAAATACTAGCTAACGATATTCCCGGATATTACGGCCAGGTAGCAGATATTGACATTGCCTTGATTCGGGGAGCTTACGTTATTAACGGATTATACATAAACAAAGTGGACGCAAAGTCGCAAGTTCCTTTTTTAAATTTTCCCCAAACGGATATTTCGGTAGAATGGAAATCGCTTTTCAAAGGAGAAATTGTCAGTGAAGTTTATATGACCAACCCAGAGGTTATCTACGTCCTGGAAGATATGACGGCTTCTCCGGAAGAGTCAACGGAAGAAGACTGGACACAGGCTATCAAAGATATCGTTCCAATCAGTATAAATCATTTTGAAGTCATCGATGGTAAAATGGCATTCGTCCAGGTAAACGCCGATCCCACCATTGATTTACAACTGAACAATTTACATTTTACGGCGGACAATCTAGAGAATGTAGAAGCGGAAGAACACACGCTCCCCTCTCCTATTTTCGGAGAAGCTACTTCCATCGGGAATGGTAAACTATCACTGACCGGCGATGTAAATCTACTAAAAGAGATACCGGACATGGACATTGCCATGAGCCTGGAAAATATAGACGTAGAAGCATTAAATGATTTTTCGGATCATTATGGAAAAGTGGATTTTGAAGACGGAAACCTGGGCATGTTTACCGAAATGGCCATTGCGGATGGTTTTCTGAAAGGGTATTTCAAAGTACTCTTAAAGGATGCTGAATTTATTGGAAAAGAAGAAAGTCTACTGGAAAAAGTATGGGAAGGATTTGTTTCGGTTTTTGAATGGATTTTAGAAAATAAAGGTAATGATACCCTGGCTTTAAAAGCTCCCGTAGAAGGTGATCTGAATGATGTCCAAACGAGTATCTGGCCCACGATCGGTAGTATTTTCAAAAATGCTTTTGTTTCCGCAGTCAAGGGAGAGGTTGATGATGAAATTGAGTTTGCG
>CALLPK010000111.1 GCA_938015415.1 uncultured Saprospiraceae bacterium | reverse complement strand
TGGCGGATTGAATGGAGCGTTCTGGAATGGGACGATTGACGGAAGAAAGTATGATTATTCGTATAACGGCAAAGAGCTGAATGAAGACTTTGGACTGGATTGGAGTGATTATGGCGCGCGGTGGTATGATGCGGCGATTGGTAGATGGGGGAGTGTTGATCCATTGGCAGAGATTTATAGTTCGTACTCACCGTATAACTATACCTTGAATAATCCGGTTTTGTTTATTGATCCGGATGGGAGATATGTTAGTTCGAATGATTCTTATAATGCGGTAGGGTCTCAGATGGATGAGACAGGGGAAAGAATTGAGAGGAGAGATAATGCAGAGAGTTTTCTTACCGATGCATTCGCCGATTCTGGAGGCGAAGTAAGTGGAGCCAATTTCGATAGTGGTCTAACGTATTCTATTGGAAAAGGAATTTCTGAAGAGTCATTTGATTTTGAAAAAGTGAATGGCATGGATAATTGGCGACAAGCAATAGTTACTGATCTTGAATTAGAAGTGACCAACTTAGACAGAAGAACTTCTAACAAGATTTATAGTAAAGTTGATTTTGATATTACCGTAGGTATTCCAGTTTGGGTTGGAAAAGGAGAAAATAAAAGGTTTATCAATCCTAGAGAAGCAGCTCGTGCAGCTAGAATAGGAGCTAACGTGGCGGCTATGGATACAGGAATGAGAGCAATTGGAGATTTAAACTCTTTTTGGTTTAGTAATGATGCTGATTTGAGGAATTCTAGAATATCTGGAGCTTTTGTTAAAACTATGCAGAGAGAAATGCAAATAGATTCTGGATTTGGTGATGTAGACGGAATTTCAGGTACAAGAGTAAGGGCAGGAAGATGGCCACTTAAATCAAATATTATTCCTAAAAAAGCTATATTCAGAAGATCATGGTGGATTCGAAATTTTTTATAAAATTATTATTTATCATATTATTTGTTTCATTATCAAAATGCCTAATGAAAAACGAAAAATTAATGGATGAAATTTACAATTACTATCCTGTAAATATCAATCCTTATGAATTACATTACAATGAAACAGTGGAATTTAAAAAGTTAATAGAAGTACTCTCAAATCCCCCATTAAAAAAAGTTTCTTCGAAGATACTCGAAAGACTAAAAGCTTTTTATGAAAAAGATAATGTACAAGATATGACACTATTTGATTGGGGAAATCCATGTTATCATTTTAGAGCCGATGTCAAAAACGATTCTGATGACTGGGACACATTTATTATCTTTGTTAGTGTAATTAGTAAACATTTCTATCTATACGTAAACCATGATCTATGGAAGGAGAAGCAAATTAAAAACCAGAAAGACTATCATAAAATTTTGGATATTTTATCCTCAGAGCTTGAGGGTTATAAACTTCTTGATTCTTCAATTGCCAAAGAGGTGATTCCTGATATTGCATATGAGCATAAAGAATTTGGCGAAGTTACAGTACTAAATTGTCTTTTTACAACTCATATTTATTAAAAAAATGAAAGTATGACACTAGCTGTAACACCCGCTGTACCACCACAAGCCAAAACGTAAAATAAAAGATTATAAAAAATAAAAGGGCTTGTTTACACCTCAAGGTGTAGAAACAGCTTTACAAGCAAAAAAAAGAAAAAGAAGTCACCGCCTACTGCTTCTCCCGCTCGACAAGACAACTTAACAATCAAAGCACAAACTTGCTAGTTTGGACGTCTTCGTGTCCAGATACGAAATAAAAGCATTGACGTCCAGATACGAATTTTTAAAAAAATCCCGAACACTCCTAAAAGCATCCGGGATTTCCCAATAATAAATAATTTCAGCGGCTTTTTATCCTTCCCAAAAATTTTACAACTTCACTGTTTACTGTAAGGTTACTCTTTCTGTGTATTGCTGATTCGTATCAGTGGTTACCTGTAGTAAATAAATTCCTCTTGGGTATTCAGATACATTTATCTCAAAGTTATCATTTGGAAATAATTCCTTTTCCATAAAATAAACCATCTGACCATTACCGCTGAAAAGTCTGACTTGTCCGCTGGTTGCTGTATCTGAAATATTGGTTTGAATAGTAAGTACTTCAACCGCAGGATTAGGATAGGTCGTCAACGCTTCGTAAAATTCGGGAGCACTATCATTATCTATTGCTTCCAGTGTTACTGCTGTAGGCTCTTGCCATTGTTCAAATGTACGAGTTGCAATTATTGCATATTCTAACCTGGTTACCGCATTATTTGGATTAAAGTGCGCGTGAATCGTAAATCCTAATCCAAAAGTATTTTGAGTGACCGAGTAGGATACATTGATTAAATTTAAATTTAATGCCGCTTGTACGTACCCTGTCAATTTACCGGGAATATCACCGGTATCTTCCAGTTCAATAGTTTCTCCCTTCACTTCAACGGTAACCGAGTTGCCTGGCAAAGAAGCAGCATAATCTTCTAGCCCCAAACTCTGTACTAATGCGTATGCTAACTCCGCCCGGGTTACAGTTCCCTGAGGATTAAATCCACTGGCAGCTGGAGTCATCAAGGGATCATTAACTTGTCTTATATCCCGCATTGCTGCACCCTTTACCATCACTGATTCGGCCAACAAACTTTCCATTCCACTTAACTCATTAAATTGTAACGTTCCATCGGAGGGTAAAAATTGACGAACACCTTGTCCCATCATTAAGTAATCAGCTAAATCTATTCGAGTCAATAAATCATCTGGAAAAAAGTTTCCATTTTTTCCATCCACCAACTTGTTGCTGACGGCCAGTCGAACGGATGATTCATGACGATTCCCAGATACGTCATCTAATCCAGTAGTTCCGGAAATTACACTTTGAATAATTACACCTTCAACCGTCTCGGGAAGTGCTACACCTTGCACACCTTCTATACTTAAAGTCCATTCTCCCGCTTCAGGATTAGCGATGGCTACTCCTCTACCCGTAGATATCGTGAAGGTAACCGGTACTCCTGCACTGTATCTTTGTCCGCTTGGAGAGAATAAAACCAGATTTGCAAGATTACCTGTTTCTCCAAAAAATCCTGTAATTTCTGTTTTTGCTTCCAGTGCAGTTGTTCCAGGGTTGACGGTAAAAGTCATTTGCTCAGTCTCACCAGGAACGTAATCTACGGTGAAATTTTCAGTAGTATTCGTTGTGTTTACATCGCTCACAAAGTTTCTATTTATATTTAAAGTACTTCCGTAGTTGTCCGCATTTCCAAAAACCAGGTTTACCGCAGCGTAAGCATTTACATAACCTGATCCTACTTCCCATCCTTTTAATCCAGGAATATTGGTAGCTGTTTCTTCAATAATAGCTTTTACTTCGTAAGGTGTAAGCGTAGGATCCGCTTCCAGCATTAAAGCTACAATTCCCGCTACGTGGGGTGCTGCCATCGAAGTTCCATCCAGGGTGGTATAGAATGGAAGATAAGCAGGATCGATGGTTTCCACATCTTCTTGTGTACTTAAAACGCCAATCGGTGAAATCGCTCTGGTAGAAACGTAACTCTTTCCAGGGGAAGTAATCGTTGGACGATCCTCCCAGGTAAAAGTTTGACCATCGACCGTTACCGTTCCCCCAAAACCATCGGTTCCTCTGGATGAAAAATCAGTTAACCGACCTTGTTTATCTCCTGCTGCTACACAAATCACCCAGGGTGCTTTTTTGTAATTTCCAGAAATAGTACCAGAGGAAGAACCAGAATTTCCAGCAGAAAAAACAATTACGATATTTCGATCTGTACATTTTTTTGTCGCAACATTGATTGGATCATTAGGATTAAAAGCGGTTCCGGCGTCACTGGTAGTTCCCCAGGAATTGGTGACTACTCTGATTCCGAATCGGAACTGATTGACAATCGCATAATCAAAAGCAGATAATACATCCAGTAGGGCTACTGCTGCACCTGCTCCGTACCCAATTAAGTCCGCACCCGGTGCTACACCTTCGTATAATCCTTGAGAAGCAGCTCCTGTTCCTCCTACGATTCCCGCAACGTGTGTTCCGTGACCACCAGCCGCATCTGTATTGATGATCCCTTCAATAGGTGTATAAGGTAATATTTCATTGTAAGAGTTCAGGTTAAGGTGCGCACTTACATTTTCAACCAGATTTTGTCCAAATGTAAGATCGGGATGTGTACCGTCTACACCACTATCATTAACGATGACACCGATTCCTTTTCCCGAAACGGGAAGTCCTCCATTTTGTGCAGTGATTAAGGCATCGCTTCTTAAACGCTGTACTCCGGTGATGGCAGTACTTTGATGACCTTCCATTTCAATCGCGTAATTATGAAAAACCGATCGCACGGAAGGATCATTGATTAAAGAAGTAATTTGAGTCGGAGTAGCAATGATTCCGGCAATTGGTAACTCGTTGAAAGTAACTCCTTTAGTAATTCCAATCGAATTTAATAAGTTTAAATTTTCAGTAGTTGGGGCGGCATCTCCATTGAAGGTAACGACAACTTCCAAAGGCGTATTTGTTCCCGCATTTAAAAGTGACTGCAGTTGATTTCCCATATTTGCTTGAGAAAACACAGAGGTGAAGGTAAAAAGGGCTAGTAGAATAGTAAGTAAATTTTTCATCAGACATTTTGTTTTGTAAAGGTTGTACTTTCAGTGATTAAGATTTCAACCTCTTAGGATTAAGTAATATTTTCGGCTTGATAATCCAAAGATGCACCTTCACATGTCTAAAATTGCTCTAATCTGATTTTTTGAATAATATGAGAAAAAAAGTAAAGTGCAAAAAACAAAATGCCTGGAAGGTAGAGATTCGGTAATAAAGCGATGGGAAATCTTGGCTGAAAAGACTTGAAAAAACAGGTACCCTACTACAAGCTATAGTCTTTTTAAAACAAATTCACATAGTAAAAATCCTGTTGTAACACCACGAGCCAAAACGCAAAATAAAAGATTATAAAAAATCAAAGTGTTTGTTTACACCTCAGGTGTAGAAACAGCTTTACAAGCAAGAAAAAGAAAAGAAGTCACCGCCTACTGCTTCTCCCGCTCGACAAGAACTTGCTAGTTTGGACATCCTCGTCCAGATACGAAATTAACAAAGAAGCCTCTGAGCAACCAAGAGCTTTTTCATCAAAACAAATTCACATAGTAAAAATCCTCCCGGGCAGGTAACTTCACAAACTGACATCCAGATACGGAACAAAAAAATCCCGAACACTCCTAAGAGCATTCGGGATTTCTCAATGAAGTCGTTCCACCCAATGAAGATGGAGAAACTTCTTATTTTCCAAAAATATCCTTCAATACCGGATCCGTTGGATTCTCACGTTCCGCTTTTTCAGCATTCCCCATCATACTAAAAAGACCATCTACCGCACCCGTAGTCGCTAGGTCTGCGATCCCAGGTTTACCCGCTCCAATTAAACCAGAAGCTTGACTTCCTAAAGCAGAAGTAATTGCACTAAGACCTCCGTTGTCCGTCAGATTCTTCGTAATAGCAGGTAATAAAGCAGCCGTTAATTTTTGACCCGCTGCTTTCTTTAAAAAGTCGGTCGCACCCGTATCTCCGCCTTTCAAAAGACTTAAGGCATCCCCCGCCGCAATTCCTTTGGTCGCATTCCCCAAAACAGAAGAAGCTACGTTCGGTACCGCCGAAGTGATCGCACTATTTAACAAGCCTAGCGCTTTGGTCCCCTGACTTGATTTTCCTAATAAATTAGTAATATTAGAAAGTCCACTTGGCAACGCATTTTGCATAACTGCATTCCCCAAAATATTCCCCGTAAAACCACTCAAAGCACTTTTACTGGAATTACCCAACAGGGACTGTACGGCCGTTAACGCCTGAGCGGGGGAAAGACCTGCTAATCCTTTATTGACATTGCAGGACTGTGTGGTCATAAAGACGAGAGAGAGCGTAAATAATAATGACAGAAAATTTTTCATGATTAATTTTATTTTTTTATGGTGAAAATTTGTACTATTTGGACGCAAGATACGGATTAAGTAACAACTAAGACCTAACTACCGATAGGCTAATTCTCAAAATATAGTTTTTAATACCATGAACAATAAACCAAACTCAATTCACTAAAAAATCCCAAACACTCCTAAGAGCATCCGGGATTTTATTATTCGATAAGTATTTTTAACGTTACTACTTTGCCGGGATCTTTACAGATGTGCGAGAGCAACACGTTAGCTACGAATTAGGGAAGCCAACAGCCTCAAAAGCTTACTTCAAAAAATCAATACTGCTATTAATAAATTTTGTCAAATCCGCCCCTTTCAACATCCCCTGATTCAGCAACGCCAAATTATAAAGATGCTTCACAAAAGCCGTTTTCTTCTCCGCCTTCTTCATGCCTAGTAACTTATTTGCAATCAAATCGTGGTTCGTATTCACCACTACATTATAATGTTCCGGAAACGCACCCATATCCATGCCTTGCATTTTCTGCATCTCGGCCATCCGACGCATAAACTCCGGACGCGTAATCACTACCGGTAAATCTTCTGGAGACATCGCCTTCGCTTCCACACTACCGCCACTCGTACCGACTTCGGTCGTAAACAACTCCTTGATCTTTTCCTGCTCCTTTTCACTCAGTACCGATTCTTTTACTTCATCCGTCTGCACCAGGTTGTCCACAATATCAGAATCTACCCGGACAAAAGTCACGTCCCCCAGTTTCTGTTCCAATTGCTGCATAAAGTGATTATCGATCACCGTATCAAATTTCAGAATCTGATAATTACGATTCTTCGCCGCCTCAATAAAGCTATCGTGCTCCGTTGGATTATTGGTATAAATCATGATCAGCTTCCCGTGCTTATCCGTTTGAGTCGCTTTGATCTTTTCTTTATATTCTTCAATCGTAGCAAATTCGCCATCAACTGTTTCCAGTAACGCAAATTTTTGTGCCTTATCGTAAAATTTCTCTTCGGAGATCATTCCATATTTTACAAAAATACCCAGGTCAGACCACTTGCTTTCAAAATCTTGACGATCTTTCTTAAATAGGCTAGCTAGTTTTTCCGCTACCTTTTTAGTAATGTATCCAGTGATCTTCTTTACGTTAGAATCACTCTGTAAGTAACTACGTGAAACGTTCAATGGAATATCCGGAGAATCAATTACCCCGTGCAGCATCGTCAAAAACTCAGGTACAATCTCTTTTACCTCGTCCGTAACAAATACTTGATTAGAATAAAGGTGGATCTTATTTTTAGAAACCTCAAAATTATTATTCAATTTCGGGAAATATAAAATCCCCGTCAGATTAAACGGAAAATCAATATTCAGGTGAATCCAAAAAAGTGGCGGCTTGCTATATGGATATAATTCGTTGTAAAAAGATTTATAATCTTCGTCTTTTAAACTACGCGGACTCTTCTTCCACGCCGGGTTTGGATTATTGATAATATTATCAACTTCCGTTTTAATCTCTTTCTGATCGTCGCCTTCACCTTCAAAAGAAGTTTCGGTTTTCGTGCCAAACTTAATTTGGATCGGTAAAAACTTACAATACTTATTTAATAGCGTTTCGATTCGACCTTCTTCCAAAAACTCCGTTGCATCATCGCTAATATGCAGAATCACATCGGTACCACGAGGTTTGGTTTCCGCTTTTTCGATTTGATATTCCGGATTACCATCACAGATCCATCGTACGGCACTGCTTTTTTTGTAAGATTTTGTGACGACCTCTACTTTATCCGCTACCATAAAAGCAGAATAAAATCCTAAACCGAAGTGTCCGATAATGCTGGCTTCGTCTTTATATTTTTTAATAAAATCTTCCGCACTGGAAAAAGCGACTTGATTTAAATATTTTTCTACTTCTTTCTCGGTCATTCCGATCCCTTTATCGCGGACGATAATCTTTTTACCGGGCTTGTCCAGGATGATTTCGATGGTCGTATCACCAATTTCTCCTTTGACCTCATCTCTGCCGGCAATGGTTTTGAGCTTAGAAGTCGCATCTACTGCGTTGGCGATCAACTCCCGTAGGAAAATTTCCTGATCAGAGTAAAGGAATTTTTTAATAATGGGAAATATATTTTCCGTTTGTACGGAAATTTTACCTTTTGTCATAGCAATTTGATTTGGTTAAAAAATAAGTTTTGTAGAACTATAAAAGAATTCAATCTTTCTAAAGAACGACACTATATATAATAGTCAAAGGCTGTACCATTAGCCGTTTTATGCCAAATTGACGCTTCTTACCTTTAAAATAGGGTGGTAAGCGGTAATTTGGGCAGATGGGATACCTTTTGACTGGTAAACTTGTCACGATTTATTTTTAAATAAAATTAACCAATGATCGTAGTTGGCACATCTATTGCAAATACTATAATCATACAACAATAACCTAATTTAAAAAGATTAGCACCATGAATAAATTTGAAACTTTAAACCAGAAAATCGACGATTTGATTACGCGCTTTTTTTACAAAGAAGAGCAGTTATACTTTCGGATCATGATTAAGTTAAACGGTGGAACAATGCTTCCATACAATGATTACGCAGACTATAATGAGTATAAGAAAGCTTATGCCAGTTTAGTAGAAAAAAAGCGTTCCGGAGATGCTATTATGAATATAGAATCAACGGTAAAAACAAATCAAATGGATTTTGCCTAATGGCACGGTTATTGGACTTATAGAAAAGGAAACAGCGAGCAACTGAGAAAACAAAATGCTTTCCAATCGTTCAAAAAATTTCCAAACAAAAAATAACATTATCGTCGGCTAAAGAGTCGAAAAGATTGACTAATAGACATTTGCGCGTTCGCAGCTACTCCTTCAGGAGGCTGGGAGGTTAGAATTAGAAAAAATGTCTAGTATTCAGTCGAAAAGATATTTAAGAATTAGGGTCACTTGTGATCTTAAAAGGTGAGTGGGACCAGTTTATTGGGGGGTAAAGTTGGTCCCATCGCTCACTTTTTTAAAAATAAAATTCTTAAAAAAATATTGAAGAACAGATCTTTTGTAGAACCTCCCCCCAGAATTCCCCCCGAGTGCAATGTGATGATTAGTACTGGTAATGAAATAGGGAAAATATACAAAGATCTTTAGTACCAGCAATGGTGCTAATGGGTGAGTGGGACCACTTTATTGGGGGGTAAAATTGGTCCTAACTCACCTTAATTTTTTTAAAAACCCGTTTCGGCTACAAGCCGAAACGGGTTTTTTGCGTTTCTGAAAGATCAGTATAAACA
>CALLPK010000110.1 GCA_938015415.1 uncultured Saprospiraceae bacterium | reverse complement strand
TTTGTCCAAGATTTTCCTAACTGTGATACCATCTTTGGAAATCTTACCATCGGGGCTGGTGTCACTGACTTAACTGGACTTAGTGCCATCACTTATATTCAAGGTAACTTTAGAACCAACACCTATCAATTAACATCCCTCGAAGGACTCAATCAATTAACCGCTATTGGTGGAAATTTAGAAATTAACAATGCTTCTTATGGTGGTGACTTATTAAATGATATCTCCGCTTTGTCTGCCGTCGTTTCTGTTGGTGGTAATATCATCATTCGTAATAACCAAAATATAACAACACTCGATGGTTTACAAAATATTCTATCCATTGGTGGTAGTTTAGAAATCGTCAGTAATCCTAACCTAAACATCTGTGATGCCATCTGTCCAATCGTCAATGGAGCCATTCCTGTCACTAGTATTACTGCTAGTAATAATGCGCCAGGTTGTAGCTCTATTCAACAACTTAGCTTCTCTTGTAATCCGAATGAGTGTCCCGACGGCTCGATAACTTTTGATAATCAAACAGAACTAAACGTTTATATTGATAACTTTCCAACCTGCGATACCATCTTTGGAAATCTTACCATTGGGGCTGGGGTTACTGACTTAACTGGACTTAGTGCCATCACTTATATTCAAGGTAACTTTAGAACCAACACCTATCAATTAACATCCCTCCAAGGACTCAATCAATTAACCGTTATTGGTGGAAATTTAGAAATTAACAATGCTTCTTATGGTGGTGACTTATTAAATGATATCTCCGCTTTGTCTGCTGTCGTTTCTGTTGGTGGTAATATCATCATTCGTAATAATCAAAATATAACAACTCTCGATGGTTTACAAAACATTCTATCCATTGGTGGTGGTTTAGAAATCGTCAGTAATCCTAACCTAAACATCTGCGATGCCATCTGTCCTATCGTCAATGGAGCCATTCCTGTCACTGGTATTACTGCTAGTAATAATGCATCAGGTTGTGCTTCTATTCAACAAATAAATTTCTCCTGTGACCAGGATGAGTGTCCCAACGGCTCGGTAACCTTTAGTAATCAGGCAGAGGTAGATCTTTATCTTAGTTCTTTTTCAACTTGCGATACCATCTTCGGCAACCTTATCATTCAAGGTAGTGTCAACGATATCTCTGGATTAAGCAACCTGGTTTATATTCAGGGTAACCTGAGATTAATTAATAACACATCTTTTAATTCCCTCCAGGGACTTAGTGGCTTAACCGCAATCGGTGGCAACTTACAGATCATTAATGCCGATGCTTTAACCAGTCTGCAAGGACTGGAAAATCTAACAGCCATCGGTGGTCTAATGGAAATTATAAGTAATAATTCCCTCTCCGATTGTAGTTCCATTTGTCAACTAATCAATAATGCAACTATCGGAGGAACCACCTCTATTAACGGCAACCCTTCCACCTGTAGCTCCCTCAATGAAGTAACCCTGCTTTGTGGAAACACCACCTGCCCAACTGGAAATATCACCCTCAGTAATCAGATAGATGTCAACGCTTTTGTGCAGGCTTATCCGAATTGCGATACCATCTTCGGCAACCTGACCATCCAAGGTAGTGTTAGTGATATTTCTGGACTAAACAATATCGCTTTCATCCAAGGTAATCTCAGAATAATTAACAACTCTTCCTTAACATCCATTCAAGGACTTAACGGATTAAACGCTATAGCTGGAAACTTACAAATCATCAACTTCCATTCTATAACTAGCCTACAAGGTTTAGAAAATTTATCTTCCGTCGGTGGCTATGTTGAAATTATAAATAACAATTCCCTCTCCGATTGTAGTTCTATTTGTCAACTGATCAATAACGCAACTGTTGGAGGAACCACCTCGATTAACGGCAACCCTTCCACCTGTAGCTCCCTCAATGAAGTAACCCTGCTTTGTGGAAACACCACCTGCCCAACTGGAAATATCACCCTTAGTAATCAGATAGATGTCAACGCTTTTGTGCAAGCTTATCCGACTTGCGATACCATCTTTGGCAGTCTCACCATTCAAGGTAGCGTCAACGATATTTCCGGATTAATAAACATCATCTACGTAGAAGGTAGCTTAATCATTCAAAACACTTCTAGTTTAAATGAAATTGAAGGACTAACTAACATCAACGCTATCGGAGGCAACCTTGGCGTAACCAATAATCAAAGCTTAATTGATTGTGCTTTGTTCTGCGATTTGATAAATAACGATGCGATTGGCGGATCTATTACCATCAATGGTAATCCAAGCGAATGTACTTTTAACGAAGTTATCGCAATCTGTAATATTGTGTCCAATGATTTAAAAGTAGAATCATTTGCAGGCCCATCTGCCCCCTTTATTCCAGGAAATAATATAGTTAAAGTGGTATTGTATAATGCTGGATCAGATACTTTGTTTCAAGCGGATATTTCTTGGTTGGTAAATAATATAGCGCAACCTTCCATTTTATGGACCGGAAATTTACTACCCGAAGAACGCGACACCGTTGACTTAGGTAGCTACTTATTCGAAACACCCCTTCCTTATAATATCCAAATTGAATCTTCGAATCCTAATGGATTACCAGATAACAATACGCTCAATGACTACCTCAATGTTGACAATATTTATGCAGCATTATCTGGTGAATTTACCATCGGCGGAATCAACCCTGATTTCGTGACCTTTACTGATGCTGTATTAGCACTTCGTTATGGGGGCGTATATGGTCCGGTTACGATGAACGTACGAGATGGAAATTATGAAGACCGAATTAGTTTTAATGAAATATTAGGATCGTCCTTAGCAAATAATATAACCTTTCAGTCAGAGAATCTAGATCGGAACAAGGTCACCCTTTACTATAATGTGCCTAATGTACTCGGAGTAATCAATTTAAATAGAACGGGTTTTATTACATTTAAAGCACTGACTTTTTCGGCCAGTAATACGCAGGAAAGAATTGCTCAATTAATAAATGGCGTTAACAATGTAAATTTTATCGAAAATCATTTTCGGTTTAATCAAAACAATTCTATCGGAACTCATATTTATTTTGAAAATCAAAATAACAATAATCAGTTCTCGGAAAATATTTTTGACTTTGGTAAGATAGGCATTGAGGACTTAATCAATCAAGGTGAGGCAAGTGTTGACAACCAATTCATTGGCAACCAATTTTTCAATCAAACAGCGTATAGCATTGCTTCAAAAAAACAAAACGACTTACTGATTCACCAAAACGAATTTGATACTTATGTTGAGAATAATTATACGGCCATCAGAATTCTTGATGCCACTAACAATCTAAGGATTTCAGAAAACAAAATTAGAAACGCATCACAATTTGGTTTGACTTTGCACGATTGTACAGGAAGTATAAATTCACCAATAGTGGTAGCTAACAATTTTATTCATGTAAAAGGAAGCTTTGATGGCGCCGGCATTACTACCAGTTTTGGAACGCACCATCAGTATTATTTTAATTCGATTAATAATACCAGTTCAAACGCAGCAAGTACTGCTTTTAAAAATACATCAACTCAAAATATTACTTCACAAAACAATATTTTTAATCACTCAAATGATGGATATGCGATTATTTCGAACACCTCTACGGAGTTCACAACTTCCAATTATAACAATTTCTATTCTTCTGGTAATCATATCGCGAATATTAATGGTAATAACCTTTCTACGTTATTAGATTGGCAGACTACCTCTGGAAAAGATGCTAACTCCTTGTCAGTACTTCCATTATTCTTTTCTGACACAGATTTACACAACGTACAAGTTGATCTAAATGAAGCCGGCACACCGATCCCTGCTTTTCTCACAGATATTGATCTGGAAGTTAGAAATACTTTAAACCCTGATATCGGTGCAGATGAATTCTCTCCTATTTCCAATGACCTGGGAGTTACCGACCTACTTTTTCCGTCCTCTTCTTGCGAGATGAGCAGTACAGAAAAAGTAGAAATACAAATTCAAAATTTTAGTGGATCAGACATTTCCAACTTTAGTGTTGGGTATATTTTAAACCAGACGGATACTATCATCGAATCAACCGACGGATTGATTGTCCCTGCTGGAACGACGGCTTCTTATGAATTTCAGAACACCATTGACCTGACCACTATTGCAGATTACACCTTTGAAACATTTACGTTATTAAATGGTGATAGTCGGACTTATAATGACACCTTAATAACGATAGTCCGTTCAATTCCAGAATTAATTTTCGCTGGTGATTTCTCTCCGGAAGATGGTGCACTTGATGTCAATACAGAGACTTTACTTTCCTGGATTCCCGTTTCAGGCGCGACTTTTTATGATATTTATTTATGGAAAGAAGGAGAAAACATCCCTACGAATCCCACTGCCGGTGATCTGGTTGGCATTAGTTATTCAATTCAAAACTTACCCAATCAGGCATATAATTGGCAAGTGGTCGCCAAAACCGATTACTGTGAAGTAAGTAGCTCGGAAATGTCCTTTTTAACACAAGGCAGACCTAATTTAATTGTTGACTCCATCACCGTTCCTTCTGGCGATGTTTTCTCCGGACAAGTACTGGACCTCAGTTGGATAATTAAAAATATTGGTGCAGGTGATACAGAAAACAGAAATTGGGTGGATCGAATTTCCCTCTCAGCAGATACTATTTACCATGGTAGCAATATTGATCCTTACCTAAAAGCTGTTGGAAATTTTAGTGCCTTGGATCCTGATAGTATTTACCTGAGTAGTACATCGGTGACACTTCCCCAAAATATTACTGGTGAGTATTATATTTTTATAAATACAGATAACAACAGCAACATTTCAGAAGAAGAAGAGCAGGACAATATAAAATTTAGCGAAAAATTTACCGTACTGCTTACCCCACCGGCCGACTTACAGGTAACGCTGATTCAAAATCCTAATAATACCATTTCGGGGCAAACCCTGGACGTCACCTATACTGTTTCGAACGAGCGGGAAGGAGAAACGCCAAATAATAACTGGAAAGATCGCATGTATATCAGTGAGGATGACCTCCTTGATGGCGGAGATGTTTTATTAAAAAATATTAATCACACTGGCATTCTCCAAGGAGATAGTGCTTACACAGAAATAGTTTCTGTCGACATTCCGATTTCTATTTCGGGGACCTATTATATTATTGTCCAAACCGACTACAACAACGACGTATATGAATTTGCTAATGAGGCCAATAATATCGGAGTTGGAAATCCCATTAATATTGTTTTAGCACAATTACCTGATTTAATAATAACGGATTTTATCGCTCCTGCAGTGGCGGACAATACGGAAGTGATTTCCGTTTATTGGCAGGTGAGCAATAATGGTATTTCCGCTGGCT
Source organism: uncultured Saprospiraceae bacterium (assembly GCA_938015415.1). Taxonomy (GTDB): domain Bacteria; phylum Bacteroidota; class Bacteroidia; order Chitinophagales; family Saprospiraceae; genus JALZUU01. Next base: position 15,535 of record CALLPK010000110.1, on the reverse strand, counting down.
GGCCAAGCTGGATCGATAATATTTACATTAGTCCAACGCTTTCGGATACGATTCCAGAGGATGTTATTCTGTTGGATAATACTTACCGGGAAGATAGTTTACAAATATCAGAAACTTATACTTCGCTTCTTGAAGTTCCGATTCCGGATACTATTTCCGGACCTCATTATCTATATCTTTCCGTAGACGGAAACTCAGCACTTTTTGAAAGTATTGGCGAAGCTAATAATACGGCAAGGCTACCAATTGAGGTCAGATCACCTGACTTAACGATTCCTTCGATTGAGCTTTCTAATTATACACCAAACTCTAGCGATACCATTCAGCTTGATTATCAATTAAGAAACGATGGTTTAGGAACCTTAAGATCTGGTAGCTGGCGAGATGTGGTTTACCTTTCTCCTACGCTGGTATTCGATAGTTCTGCCATAGAATTGACATCAATTGAATATATGGGCAACACAATCAACGCCCAGAATGAACTATCGAAATCAGCCTCCGTCCGTATTCCCAACGGACTGCAAGGAAACTATTATATTTTCATGGTAACAGATTATGAGGAGACTATTTTTGAGGGAGACCAGGAAGATAATAACATAGCAAATAGTTCCTTACTTTCCATTCAACTATCTGATTGGCCAAATCTTCGCCCCATAAATAGTGCGACTATACCAAGTGCACAAGCAGGTGAATATGTCCCTGTAAATTTTGAAATAACCAATGCAGGTGTAGCATCAATTCCCGCTGACCGAACCTGGAGTGATGTTATCTATATTTCTAGCTCTCCAATTTGGAATCCGAATATTGCTACGCCAATTAATACCACTAACCTAAGTCAGGCCTTAGCCGTTTCTGAAAATTATAACGTAATTAAAAACGTACAAATTCCTGTTGGACTGGCCTCTGGAAATTACTTTTTACATTATTTTGCAGATCAGGGAAATGCCATTTATGAACATACAGATGAATCAGATAATGTATATACTTCTTCCGCCTTTTTTGTAACAGGACATCCACCAGTTGACTTAGTAGCAGATACTGTTGCTGGACCGTTGACAATTAACTCTAGTGTAACGGCTGCATTTAATTGGACTATTACCAATCAAGCCGTAGTTCCTACAATCTCCAACTTCTGGAGTGATGCCATTTATTTATCGACAGATACAACTTGGCAACGAGACCAAGACATTTTCGTAGCAGAAAGAGTAAAGAATGGGAATATCGCTGCAAGTGCATCCTATAACGTAACGTTAAACGCTGCTATTCCAAATGGTACGCAAGGCGATTATTACATTATGGTCGTGAGCGATTATACCCAAAGGAATAATGATAGTTACCGACCCAACAATTATCAAGTGATGGTAGATAACCAGGGCGTTCCCGTCACCACAACGATCGGTTTGACACCACCGCCCGATTTATCAATCAATGCTTTTGAGGCGCCTTCAGAAGGGCCCGCTGGCCAACCGATCACGGTTAACTATTCTGTGGCAAATACCGGACAAGCAGACATCCCAATGACGACTTGGTCTGATCGTTTTTTCCTATCGGATGACACAGAATTTAGTGCGGGAGATTATCCAATTGTCACTAACACCCAAAACAGATCATTGGCCATTAATGACGTGTACGAAGAAAGCGTTGAAATGGTATTGCCCAACAATTTGGAAGGCAATTGGTATCTACTTTTTAAAACCGACTATACGGATAATATTTATGAGTACACCAACGAAGATAACAATACCGTTGCCTGGACCTTAACGATCGGACAGCCATTAGCCTCAGACTTGACGGTAACTAACATCAGCGTTCAACCACTTCAAGCGCTCCCTGGAGAACCGATTGATATCTCCTGGTCGGTCAAAAATTTAGATGAAAACATTGCAGAAGGTACCATGAAAGAGGCCGTCTTTATTTCCGAAGATCCAGTATGGGATATTGGAGATCCACTTTTAGGAACCGTAACCTCAGACGTTTATATCCCTTTTAATGACACCCACGCCAGTTCCTTAACTGCGAACCTTGTCGGAGTAGCCGATGGAGAATACTACATCCTAATTCGAACAGATATTCAAAATAATATTTTTGAAAGCAATACGGCCAACAACATGGGAATCTCTGGTGATAAAATACAGGTAGCCATTCCTGAGCTCTTTTTAGACATTCCAAAATATGACAGCATTTATAATTTCTCACCATCCTATTATAAGCTTGAAATTCCAGGTTCATTAGAAGAAGAAAGTTTGTTACTATCCTTGAATGGCGATGCACTTATCGGTGCCAACGAATTATATATGCGCTATGAGGCGATTCCAACCCGAACCACTTATGATTACAATCATTCTATTCCGTACCAAGGAACGCAAGAAATCATTGTACCAGAATTACAAGCAGGAACCTATTATGTGATGGCGTATGGAAGCACCTTGGAGGGAGTTAATCAAGCAGACACTTTATTGGCTAGAATCCTGGATTTTGAAATCATAGAGATTGACAAAAACTCAGGCGGTAATACTGGAAAGGTCACTGTAAAACTCCGAGGCTCTAAATTTGATCCGCAGATGCAAGTTTGGTTACGAGCACCCAATGGGGATTTAGTTGCTGGACAACTAAGTTTATTCATAGACCAAACGCAAGCTTTCTACACTTTTAATTTATTTGGTCAAGAGACAGGCCACTACGATGTCTTAGCAACCAATAGCGCAGGAAATGATTTGGTGATAACCGATGGATTTGAAGTAATTGAAGGGACACCGAGAGACTTGGCGTTTAATGTTACGAGTCCGGAATCAATTGCTTTTAGAAGTATTCATGTAACTACTTTAGAGTATACAAACAATGGGAATACGGATATTTTAAATCCAATTTTAGACATAGAAACAATCATCGGAATTCCAATTGCCTTATCAATTAGTGAATTGAATGATGAGCAGATATTCTTATCAGTTCCACTATCAGAAATAAATGGTCCGGAAAATATTCTGCGTCCCGGAGCCAGTGGCATCATTACTATTTATGCTAAAGCCCTGGCACATGTTCAAATACTTATAAGACAAAGAACGGATGTTGAACCTTAATAAAATGAATTTTATGAAAAAACTATATACTTTATTATTCTTGATTTGTGCAGTAAATACGCTTTCTGCACAGCTTGACGTAGGAGAGCCAGAAGAGAACATTTGTGTTGGAGATTCTGTCCTAATAGGACTGACCGCCAGTCAGGAAATCTGCTGTTTTGAGTGGAGCCCAAAAGAAGGCTTAACAGATCTCTTTCATTTTTCAACCTTTGCTAAACCTTCGCAAACCACTACTTATACTTTAAAGGGATGGGATAAGATGGGCAATCTAGTTGATGAAGAATCGGTAGTCGTTAATGTTTTTAGCGCTGCTTCAATAGCAATCGAGCAAGAAAAGTGTTGTTTTAGAACCAGAGATCAAGTTGATCTTTATACTGATTTCACAGTAACTACCACACCTGAGAATTTCCCTGGGGCAATCTCTAGACGCTGGGATGGAGATATTTATATTGGTGATGGAGGTATTCCTGATCTTTTAGTGTTTAGAAAAAGATTTAGAGATGTACAGGTTCTGGCAGTATGTTATTCTGGCGATACATTGGCTTCTGAAATTTACACGGTAGAATTTGTGGAAGAAGAAAACAAATTGGAATCCAAAGTTTCAATTCCCAAAAAATTTGAAAATGTAGTCCAATTATCAGAAAAGATACAAAATCTGATCCCCACACTTATAAAGTTCTGTGAAGTAAATTTTGCGTTTGAAGGAGCAGGATCAGTTAAAATTTCACAAGTGTGCTGTGGAAATAGAGAGTCGCCATGTATTTTAGAAAAAAGTAAAGTGACGCTTCTTGGTGCCGGTTTTAAAGCTGGTACAACTTGTAAAGTGCCTTTACCTGCTTTCCTTAGTCCATTCGGTAAAATAGTAGCTGGATTAGAACTGAAGGCCTCAGCTAGTGGATCAATTGAGACTCAACCTTGTACTGGGGGATTAGAATCATGTTATAATTTAAGTCCATCAGCAAAATTAAGTTTAGGGTTTGAATTAAATAAATTTAAAAGAACTCAGGCTTATGATTTGAGCATTAATTCTTATGCACAAATAAAACCTCCTTCTTGCAAAATTTGTATGCCATTTTCTAAATCTGGATGCAAAGGACCAACCTGCATATTTGCGGGGATAGAAGGAAAAGTAAAGTTCACTTCTTTTATTAATAAAAATTTCAACTGGGTATTAGCCGATCATTGTTACTAAATAAAATAGGTATGAAAAATAATTTTTTAACTTTATTACTATTTATATTCTTATTCACCAACTTCAGCAATCAGCCTGTTTTTGCGGAAAATCCTACATTAGATATTCCTGTATTTAGTTTTCCAATTTATGAAACCAGTGAACAATTTCTAAAAATAGAGATCATCGATTCGGTCGGATATGCACCAGATTCTTCTAAGATTATTTGCCCAAATACGTTCTTATATACCCTGCCATCAGCTCAGTTTTTTACTGGCCAGGAAGGTTTGATAGAAACCGGAACCGGGCCTTGCAATGATCAGTCAAACCCCTACGGAACCCTATGTTCTTTATTGGAAGCCTACGATAGTGGTGAACTTTCTCAAATGGTTCAACTTTATATCCCAAGTCAACAAAACAATATAAATACAGAACTTGCCAATCCAGAGATTGCCGAAATTTTTGAAGATTTTATGGCAATGACCAACGGATTTGAAGTTATTCTTTCCTTTGGTTATCAAGATGGTATTTTAATTTATGTAAATCTCATAACAACAGAGGGAGGAACTAAGATCATACCTTATTTTCTGAAAAATTTAAATGGTCTTTGGTATTTATCTACCCTGGATGACGAGAGTTCAATGCTCCCTAATATTATGACCTACCTTGAATATTATCCTATCACAGAATTAATCGTGACCAATGATATAGATAACGATGGTATAGATAATTCAACAGACAACTGTCCCTGTAAAACAAATATTGATCAAAATGATAGTGATAGTGATGAAATCGGAGATGCCTGTGACAATTGTCCTTTAGTTTCCAATCTAGATCAAGCAAATTCAGATCGGGATACAATTGGTAATCTTTGCGATAATTGCCCTGAGGTATCGAACGAATTACAAGAGGATTTAGATGGAGATGGTATCGGAGATGCGTGTGACAATGATGTAGATGGGGATGGATTTCCAGATGCCGAAGATAACTGTAGCACCTTTGCTAACCCGGATCAATTAGACTCAGATGGTGATTTAACTGGAGATTTATGTGACAATTGTCCTGACACACTAAACATTTTTCAACTTGACCTGGATGGTGACGGATTAGGCGATGCGTGCGACGACGATATCGATGGTGATGGAATTAATAATGATATCGATGATGATGTTGATGGAGATGGTATTAACAATGATCTGGATCCTTGTCCTTTTGACCCAACAGAAGATACCACAGACACAGATGGCGACGGTGTAGGAGACGCTTGCGACAACTGTATTGAATTTGCAAATCCTGACCAAATAGATACCGATGGCGATGGCATAGGCGATATTTGTGATGAAGATATTGATGGCGATCAAATCTTAAATGGAGAAGATAATTGCGAGACAGTTTACAATCCCCAACAATTCGATCTCGACCAGGACAATATCGGAGATGCCTGTGATGAAGATATTGATGGTGACAATATTTTAAACGAAGATGATAATTGCTCAAGAAACTACAACCCAAGTCAATTGGATTCCAATAATGATGGTATCGGAGATATTTGTCAATAAATTTGAACTTGCACTAACCTTAATCGAAAGGCTTAAATTCAAAAAAATGGAACTTAAAAATAAAATCCTTCTCCTTTGTTTCTTCTTAGCATCAACAACCAGTTGGGCTCAAATAAAAATTACTCCTACCAATCCGGATTGTAGAATGGAAAACGGTGAAATGACTGTAGATGTAATTGCCGGATATAAAAGACCTTTTAAATTAATTGAATGGAAAAATTCCGCTGGAGATATTATTGCCGAAGGAACCACAACTATCAGTGGTCTTGGTTCGGGTGAATATTGTGTTTCCATTGTTGACGCAAGGGATTGCCCCGCTTCAACTTGTGCGGTCTTAAATTCCTCTGACCTTAAGGTTTATATCTCTTCTGAACAACTATACCCGGTAGTCGTGGATGACCAATGCGATGACGAAATCAGGGGAATTGACCTTACCGCAAACCATACCGGTGGCGCAGGACCAGTTTCTTTAAGTTGGGAGGGTACAAAAACAATTACTGCCCTTGGAGGCATTACGGTTCCTCTTACCGGAACGGATTCTTTAGGCTGCTTTGCAGAGACAGAGGTATTTATAAACTCAGCAGTGATTACCTGCCCCAAAGACCCCAACGACATCACCGGCCCTCCTGGCTTCGGTGAAGAAAAATGGGTCGCCGGAACCGACAAACTACCTTACCGGGTGCGCTTTGAAAACGATCCGGAATTTGCGACCGCTCATGCTCGTATCGTACGTATTGAACATCCTTTCGATCAACACATCGATCCTTATTCCTTTCGCTTATCCAATTTTGGTTTTGCAAATATGGACTTTGAAGTACCAACCAATTCTACCTTTTATGCAGAACGTTTAGACGTGGTGGATTCTTTGGGTGTTTTGGTGGACGTAACCGCAGGGATTGACCTGGAACGTAATCTCGCTTTTTGGATCTTTGAATCTGTCGATCCTACTACCGGGTTGTTACCTTCAGATCCGTTTATCGGAATTCTTCCCGTCAATGATACTATTTCTCGTAAAGGGGAAGGGTATGTTACCTTCACAGTCGTTCCAGACTCGGAGGTACAAACGCGAGATTCTATTGTAGCGGTTGCTGATATTATTTTTGATTTTAATGAAATTATCAGCACGCCACCCTACACCAATATCATCGATGCGGGACTTCCTTCCAGTACGCTTTTGAGCGCAAATCCCGTTGGTAATGAAATAGTATTAGAATGGTCCGGTGAAGATGATCCCCTGGGAAGCGGTATTCAGGATTATAGTATTTATTATTCGAAGGACGAACAACCGTTTCAACTTTTTCGGGAAAATTTAGAAGAGACGAACATTAGTTATTTTGGAGAACCTGGCCATACTTATTCCTTCTTTACCCGGGCTAAAGATAACGTTGGAAATCAAGAATTATTAAAGGGAATTGAGGAAGCTATTGTCGTTTTAGAAAATGTACCTGGCGTCCAGATTATTACGCCCAGCATTAATCGTTTATGCTCCGGAGATTCTATAACAATAAACTGGAATAGCTACCAGGTCGGAATGGTAAACATCAGTTTAAGCTCTGCCAGCAATCAATTTTCAGAGGTCATTGCCACTAACTTAGCCGAAGGAACAGCTCCTGCTATTTGGCCTATTCCAAATGATTTTTCTTGTGAGGATTGTATCCTGAGAATCGCAGATGTTAGCACGGACACGATTGAAGACTTCACGGTTGCTTTTAATATTTTTGCCAATCCGACACTAAACGCAGGAGAAGATTTAACTATTTGCTCAGGAGAAGAAACTCAATTAGCGGCAACTGGTGCGCAATATTATTTGTGGGACGAACAAGAAACATTGACCAATAACAATATTCCAACACCGACCATCCACCCTACGTCAACAACGACTTATCAGGTTACTGGAACTTCCTTAACTGGTTGTGTTGCTACCGATGAAATCACTGTGGCTGTTCAAGAGCTACCTACCATTGAATTTAATCTAAACACTTCCATAGTTTGTGATAATCAATCTCCTATTCTTTTAGAAGCCACACCCGTAGGTGGCACTTTTAATGGTTATGGCGTAGCCAATGGTAGTTTTGATCCGACGATAACCGGAGCAGGAATTTTTGCGATCAACTATATCTTCGAAGATGCCAATGGTTGTATTAATAATGCCTCAAATGAAATAGAGGTTCAGACCTCAACTCCTTTGAGCTTTTCTGGATTAGCGGCAACTTATAGTCTTCAAGATCCAGCAAGTCTGCTGAGTGGAACGCCTGCCAACGGCGTTTTCTCTGGGCCAGGTATATCAGATAATACCTTTAATGCCGCATTGGCTGGCAGTGGAACGCACCAGATTTCCTACACCATTGTGAATGAAAATAACTGTACCTCTACTGCTACCCAAACCGTTATTGTATTTGCTGATGACGCAGTTTTCTTTACAGGCTTGCCGGAAGTTTATTGCCAAAATGAAGCCCCAATAACGCTGGTTGGAAATCCAATGGATGGTATTTTTTCTGGCCCTGGAATAGAAGGCGAAATTTTCAATCCAAATACCGCTGGCGTGGGTGATCACGAAATTACTTACCTCTCAAATGGTGTTTCCTATCGTCAAACTATAACGGTCTCCCAAGTTACTCCCTTAAGCATCGCTGGTTTACAAGACAGTATGTGCCTTGTAAATAGCCTCATAATTCTTAATGGAAATCCTGTTGGTGGTCAATTGATAGGAGATGGATTAATAGAAAATGAATTAAATCTTTTATCCGCAGGAGTAGGTACACATACTTATACTTATTCCCTTGAACAAGAAAATGGTTGTTCTAGTTTTATATCTAGGGATATTCTCGTTTTTGATTTGCCTTCTGTTTCTTTTACTGGACTAAATACTTTTTATACCGATACGGATGAACAAGACACGCTCATCGGAATTCCAGCTGGAGGAACCTTTACGGGCCCTGGAATTTTAGATAGTATTTTTTATCCAAGCATCGTAGAAAATGGTTTTCACACCATCACTTATAGTTTTACAAATCAAAATGGTTGTACCAATACCGTTGCACAAGAAGTAGAAATATTTGCAGAAAATAGTGTTTTCATAGCGGGGTTAGCATCTTATTTTTGTGAAAATGATCCACCAATTACGCTTACCGGAAATCCAATCGGCGGTACCTTTTCTGGCTCCGGAATTACTAATAATATTTTTGATCCTGCTCAGGCAGGTACTGGTCCTCATATCATCGAATACAGTGTTGTCAATAGTTCCGGTAATATTGAAACAGTCTATGGCACTACAATCGTAACTGCACAACCAGCAATCTATTTTCCAAATTTAGAAAATAACTATTGCCTTGAAGAGGAATCCATTCAACTAGATGCTGAACCGGAAGGAGGGACTTGGTCAGGAGTTGGTGTTTCTGGAGATCAATTCTTTTTGTCAGAAGCAGGACTTGGTAATCACACCATTTCTTATTTTTATGAAAATGAAAACGGATGTAGCTCCAATACAGAACATGTGATTACCATTACAAACACTCCCGAAGTTAGTATTCAAAACTTGTCTCAATCTTATTGTATTGACGATAATCCGACTACCCTAATACTTATTCCTCCGGGAGGGACATTGAGCGGACCTGGTATTGTTGGACAACAATTTTATCCTGATTTTGCTGGTGAAGGACAACATACCATAAATTATACTTTTACAAATGCTAATGGATGTATTGGATCTACTACGCTGATAACGCAAGTTAGCTCCAACTCAGCAGTTAGTTTTAGCGGAATAGAAAACAATCAATATTGTTTAGGTGGAACGGTAGAACTCACCGGCAATCCCGCCGGAGGAACCTTCTCAGGTCCAGGTATGAACGGCAACATTTTTACGCCAACTGAAGTTGGTACTATCACCATTAGCTATACGGTTAATAATGGAAATTGTAGCGGCACTTATAATCAGGATGTTACGGTAGAATCCGCTCCCAATCTTGTCATTGATGTATCTCCTCCTTCGATGGTGACTTGCCAGGGAGACAGTATTATCCTGAATACAATTACTGATGGATCCACTTTTTTATGGTCAACCGATGAAACACAGGCTGCTATTTCTGTTTTTACTACAGGAACCTATTCGGTCACCACTACTGATAATAATGGGTGCACAAATACTTCCGATGTTTCGGTTGTTGTACACGAACCCAATACACCTTCGATAACCTTAGTGGCAGATTCTCTGATAAGTAGTCCTGGCATTAGCTACCAGTGGTATCTTGATGACGTTTTAATAGTGAATGCAACGAACGACTTTTTTGTACCCGTAATGGATGGCACCTATACCGTAGTCACTTTGGATAATAATGGATGTCTTAATACTTCCGAACCATTTCTTTTTACTACTACCAATATTCAAAGTTTGGAATTGTATACCATAAACATTCGTCCCAATCCTGTAAAGGATTATTTGGAGGTGGCTTTTGTCACCAATACAACACTTCATCAGGTGGCCATGGAAATAATGGATGTCAAAGGACGACAGGTTTTCCAACAAAAGTATGGAGAGGTTAACGGTTCTTTCCTCGAAAAGGCAGACGTTTCTAATCTACCAAGTGGTACCTACCTGATCCGTATTCTGGCACTTGAGGGCATATTTACCGAAAAAATAATCAAAGTTGAATAATTTATATATAAATTCACTTTGAACAGGAACAATTATTGCAATACGAACGTTAGTACAAGTGCAATATGAAGCGAACAAACCTTATTATTGTCCCCTTCATGTTAAATTCCGTTAAACTTTTCGAGCATACTTGAATAACTGGAGATAAAACCCTATTTTGGGAATTGACTAACGAAGAAATTGACGAATAGATGAAGCAAACTTTACTCTTAATTATATTATCCTTTTTCCTTACGGCTAGCCTGTCGGCTCAGTCGGGGTATCTCGCTACAGCAAGTGTAACTGAGCAGCCTACTAAGAAAATCAAAATATTCCCCAACCCAACGGCGGATTTTATTGGACTCAACTCGGATGAAGGTGTTGGAACGATTCGTATCCTGAATTTGATCGGAAAAGAAATTCGACAATTTAGAGTGATCGAAGGTCAACGCTATAATGTAGCAGATTTGGAGAATGGAATGTACCTGATTCAGTTGATTAGCAAAGAAAATAAAATAATTACCACGCGGCGATTGCGTAAGCTTTAAACCGCGGGTTTAAGATTCTGTAAAGATAAACGCAGCAAGGAACATTGGTTTCTTGCTGCATTTTTTATTTCGAGCGGCTTTTATATATTTTTGAATATCACAGTAAATCATCGAGCGTTATTTCTGCTTCAACTACTTCATTTGCATAGGTATTTTTTTGGATGCCATGATTGGTGATGAAAGTTAGAAAAACCTGCTTTTTAGTACTTGTATATTCTATAAATCGTTGCCGTCGTTCTAATAATCTTTGGTAGTACTCTTTTTGTATACTGAAGGCAGTACTATAAAACTTTATTTCACAAAGATTGATCGCGGCGTCTTTCCGGTCGATGATTAAGTCTATTTGAAATCCATCATACCCATTTTCACTTTTAATTCTCAGTGCCGAAATCTCTGTGTATACGGCACTAATTCCGAGGCAATTTTTTATTTTTACCACATGTTTCAAGCATAGATTTTCAAAAGCAAATCCTGTCCAGATTTTGTAAGATTGCGATTGTGATAATTGCTGCCAGATGCCCGGTGTATATTTTAGATTTGGTTTAATAAACCGATGATAAAAAATTGAATATTCGTCTGATACTCGATATAACACACCTTTCTTTTTTCTTCCGTAGACATTAAATTCCATGATAAAATCCGATAAAAGCAATTCCTCCAATGCTCTCTGAATACTTCCTGAATTATCTATCTTTAGTTCTTTTAAAATATCTTGCCTGGTAATACCTGTGTGGTATTTTGCCAATACTGCCACGATGGCTTGGTGCAATTCCGCATTGCTAAATAAAGCTTGATAAAGATTATTGTATTCATTGCGTAATAGTCCATTGGGCATAAAACAGAGTCTTTCAATCGCGCTGGCAAAAGTTTCGCCTTTTTGCATTCCATCCAGATAGAAGGGAATACCGCCGAAAGTCATATAAATTCTCGCTAACTCTTGTGAGGTCATTCGCAGTCCCTTGGAAATTAAAAATTCATTGGTTTCAGAAATTGTAAAAGGATGGAGATGAATTTTTTCAGTTACTCGATTGTGCAATCCACCGGGATCATTAATTATTTTTTTGGTGATCCATGAAGTGGCAGAACCACAGATTACCAAAATAAAATGAGTCTCTTTCGACAGATAATCATTCCAAAAATGGGCTAACAATTGAATGAACCCGGATCGGGCAGTGTAGGTCCACGGCAACTCGTCAATAAAGATGACCTGCTTTTTATTTGTTGGTAATTTTTTTAGAAATGCTTTTAGTTGTAAAAATGCCATTTGCCAGTTCTTTGGCGTTTTCGGCTCGTAAGTTCCATCATACTCAGATAGTTTGATGGCAAAATTTGTTAATTGAACAGAGGTATTACCTTTTTGAATACCTGTCATACTGAAACAGTAATATTCTTTCAGTAATGTGTCAATCAGAAAAGTTTTTCCTACCCTTCGCCGGCCAGTTACCGCTAAGAATTCAGATTTATTGGATGTTAGTAGTGCTTTGACCCGTTTAATTTCTTCTTTTCTTCCAACCATTTGGTATCATTTACAAAAATTTCAAGCAAGATAATACCAAATATAGCACTATATTTGGTATTATCTGCCATTTTTAGACACATTATACCAAATATAACAGATACAAAAGCTATAGTCAAGAGGTTTTGATCATCTCCACGTGTTCAATCCCATCTTCCATATACAGCTCACTTACATTTTCAAAACCAAAACTTTTATAAAATTCATTCAAATAGGTCTGTGCGCCAATTCGGATAGGCTGACCAGGAAAACATCGTTCCATTTCCGCTAGTGATCGCCGCATCAGTTCTTTGCCTAATCCCGTACCACGATACGCAGGGCTGGTACATATTCGGCCCAGCGCTGCTTCCTGGTATAGGATACCCGGTGGAAAAAATCGAGCACAAGCAATTACTTTTCCCTCCTGCGTTACACAATAAATATGCTGGCAATTTTCCTCATCTTTACCGTCCATGTCTTGAAAGACACAAGTTTGCTCGACCACAAAAACTTCCGTTCTTAATTGTAAAATTCCGTAAAGCTCCCAATTAGTCAGCTCATCAAAGGCTTTTAAATGCCATTGTTGTTTTTTCTCACTCATCCTTTTCTTAGCTTAAATACTTTCCTACAATCGGCATTCTTCTTCCCATCCCAAAAGCTTTGGAAGAGATTCTTAATACTGGGGCAGTTTGGTATCTTTTAAACTCGTTGATATTCACCAATCTTAAAATACGCCGCACCAGCTTTTCATCAAAACCCATTTTGATGATTTCTTTGGGACCTTTTCTTTTCTCAATGTATTGAAATAGTACTTCATCCAGAATATCATAATCCGGCAGACTATCAGAATCTTTTTGATTAGGACGCAATTCTGCACTCGGTGGTTTAGTGATCGTATTTTCCGGGATAACTTCTCCTTCTTTATTCATATATCGAGCTAGTTCAAAAACCTCCGTTTTATAAACATCCCCGATCACGGAAAGTCCGCCGCACATATCGCCATAAAGCGTTCCGTATCCGACAGCTGCCTCACTTTTATTAGAGGTATTTAATACAATATGTCCAAATTTATTAGAAAGCGCCATCAACAACATTCCCCGGGAACGGGCCTGTAAATTTTCCTCTGCGATGTTAAATGGTAAGCCTTTAAATTGCGGCTTCAAGGTTTTTAAATAGCTGTCGTAGATTTTTTTAATATTGATAATATCATATTCAATTCCCATATTATCTGCCAGTTCTTTGGCGTCGTTGACACTATGATCAGACGAATACTGGGAAGGCATCAATACGACGCGTACGTTTTCTTTTCCTAAAGCACGTACCGCGATTACCGCCGTTACCGCCGAGTCAATTCCACCCGACAATCCTAAAATTGCTTTTTTAAATCCCAATTTCCCAAAATAATCTTTGACGCCTAACACCAGCGCATCATGAATCAACTGCATCTTATCCTTTGGTTGTGGACGGCTTTTTTTGTTTTTTACTACTGCTGCCAGTTCGTACGTCCGCACGGCTTCTTCAAAGTAAGGGAGTTCGTCGTGCAACTTACCGTTAGCGGACATCACAATAGAACCGCCATCAAAAATTAACTCCGTTTGCGCACCAACGTGATTTACGTAAAACATCGGAATTCCGTAACGCTTGATATTCGCACGTACTACTTTAATTCGACTTTTTGCCTGGGTAAAACTAAAAGGAGAAGCCGAAACATTTAAAATAAAATCAGGTTTTTGTGGCATCATTTCGTCCATTGGACAAACCGTATACAGTGGATTTTTATTTCCAATGTTCCAGATATCTTCACAAACGGTTAATGCGATCCGTTTACCTTTATATTTTACGATTTTGAACTCATTGCCCGGTTCAAAATAACGGTACTCATCGAAGACATCGTAGGTCGGTAACAACGCTTTATGCGCTACGTGTTTGATTTTCCCATCCGCTAGAAAAAAGGCAGCGTTAAACAAATCTTTACCTTCAACCACTGGATTACGCGCGGGTGAGCCAACCACGATGGCTATTTTTTTAGCGGCTTTCGCCAAACGTTTAATCGCCTTTTCTGCTTGACGGATAAAGTCATCAAATTCCAAAAAATCTCGCGGTGGATAGCCACAGGTGGCTAATTCGCTAAAACAAATAATATCGGCACCGTCCTTTTTTGCGGTGGCAACGGCTTCCAACATTTTATCGACGTTTCCGGTAAAATCTCCGATCAGAAAGTTAAGTTGGGCAATGGTTATTTTCATACTATCGAGTTGTTTACGCATTTCAATTATACCGGTAAAAATACGAGGACTCCCGCAGTTATGTTCTTTATAGAGTATATTATTTTAATAATATTTTTCTGGATAAAAAAATCCCCGATTAATTGCATCTGGCAATTAATCGGGGACCTTCTATCCTAATAAATGAGAATAAAAAATAATCCTATTCTCTTCCAGACATTTTCCAGATGTCTACTTGATAAATATCTTCCATAGCAATACCTGGATCCGGAAAATCAGGATTGGGGGATAATTCGTTCAGAAAAAAACCACCATCAAAAATTACTTTAGTGCCCTCTTCCTGAAAATCTTTTTTCATCGTAATAGGTACGCCAACAATCGTACGTCCTTCGTCCGTTGGGTGGTCGAAGATCAATCCAAATTGACTGAAGCAGTTGAGATAAAGAACTTCTGCTTTAATATCTTTACCAGAAAAAACACAATCACCATCACATTCGTTGGCTTTGGAACAGGAAGAAAAGCCAATAACGGCCATAAATCCGAGAAGAAAAAGAGAAAAGCTTAAATTTTTCATAACTTTTTTTTGTTGATTAAATAATACTGGATCTAGCAGTAATTATACTAGACCTGCTGTTTTAGTTCTCTAAAAGTAACGTGAAAAATCGAAATAATTGCGATATCTCTTTTTTTTAACATTGAAGCTGTTTAAAAATGATTTGTTTAAATTCTAATCAGGATCAGAGCAAAAGCTAAATAGTGCAAGCTCAACCAAGTTTCGGATTTAGTTTCAAATCTTACTAGAAGAGCTTTAAAGGCATCAATCCAAGCGT
>CALLPK010000109.1 GCA_938015415.1 uncultured Saprospiraceae bacterium | reverse complement strand
TTGCGTTCGTACGAAACCGAAAGCCCTTTTACGGAGATGGTGACCTGGCTCATTAGTTGTTCATTTTTTTGATCATAAATAGCATGCCGCCCAGAAAAACAGCCGCCAATATTCCAATCATGAGATAGTTAGAATTACCGGAGTTTTTTCCTCCGTGGTCGTGTCCATCTGCGTCTGCTGAATCGCTTGTTTTTTTTCTTGATAGTGCCGCTACGATGGTGTTGGTATTATAGCGGAGCATCTCCAGATAAGTCGGCGCTGCACTTTTTTCGTCACCAATCGAATCTGAAAATAAACTTCCTCCCACTACGATATCGTTGTCTTTCGCAATTCGATTGAGCATCTTGGGATTGATGGTTGTTTCTACAAAAACTGCCGGGACGCCTGATTCCCGAATCACTTTATTGACCCGAAGAATATCAGCCGTTTGAACTTCCGCATCCGTCGAGACACCCTGAATCGCCTGTAAATTGAGACCATACCGACGTCCGTAATATTGAAACGCATCGTGCGAAGTAATCAGAATACGTTGTGCTTCCGGAATTTTTTTTACTTCTTTTTCAATGTATTCGTCCACTGCGGCAAGTTCACGGCTGTACTTTTCATAATTGCTGGTAATATCCGCTTTATGTTCTGGCGATAACTCAATCAATGCATCCCGAATGTTACGCAAATAAAATTCTCCCTTACTCGCGTCCATCCAGGCGTGCGGATCAGCGGCACCTTTGTAGGTCATACTGGTCAGTGCCGGTAACCCCTCGGTAACAGTCACCACCGCAGCTTTTGTCCCCGAGTTTTTGATTAAGGAATTGATCCAGCCTTCGAAAGTCAATCCATTTTTTAAAATCAAATCCGCATTCGCTACTAGCCGCGCGTCACTAGGGGTTGGTTCGTAAATATGTGGATCACCGCCGATGGGGACAATCATCCGATGATCAAAATGGTCGCCTCCGATATTTCTGGCCATGTCCCAAATCATGGATGCGGTACTTGCTACCACTGGCTTGTCCTGAGCGGATAGTATACCAACTAAGCCACTATAGAACATTATCAATAATATTAATTTTTTCATCTTCAATCGTTTTAGCAAAGATAAGAAATTTAGCCTAATCTAAAAATAGAGTTTTGGTAGGCTAAAACTAAGAAAAAAGTTGTCAAAGCAACTATTTTTATCTTAATTTGCTACCTAAATAGTAACTCTAACCAACCAATTCAGTATAAAAACTACCAGTTATCTGACTTAAACCAAACCAAGTTATATGTCAAATCCAAATTACATCATGATCGCCGGTGCTGGCGGTATTGGTCGGGCTGTCGGCTTGATCTTAGCAGAAAATACCTCTTTTGAGGCCGAAATTCACATCGGAGATCTTTACGCAGAAACGGCCGCAGAAGCCGCCAACTGGATCAACGAAGGTTGTAACGCCAAAGTAGCGCATCCGTTTACCATGCCGCGCGAAGGCAGCAGCGACGCAATGGATACTGTCCTTAAAAAATGCGACATTATTCTTGATTGTTTACCGGGAAGTCAGGCGCCACGAATGGCGCGATTCGCCGCGCAGCACGACCTCCACTACGCCAATCTGACGGAATACGTCAAAGAAACCAACGAGGTAATTGAGATCGCAAAAAAATCAAAAAAAGGGTTTGTTCTGCAAGCTGGATTGGCACCTGGATTTATTAATGTTTTAGGTCATCAATTGTTTCAGCGGTTTACCAAACAGTATGGCGTAGAAAAAGCAGATCGTTTGGAGATGAAAGTGGGTGCTTTGACCCGACACGCACAGGCACCTCATTTTTATGGATTTACCTGGAGTCCGGTAGGTGTGGCGACCGAATATCTGAAAGATTGTATTGCCGTAAGAAATCACGAAAAAGTAATGCTTCCTCCTTTGTCTGAAAAAAATACTTTGATCATTGATGGGGTTACGTACGAAGAGAATCTAACCTCCGGTGGCGCGGCAGATTTACCGGATGCTTTTGCCGGAAAAATAAAAAATCTGGATTATAAAACGTTGCGTTATCCTGGTCACTACGATTGGGTGCGACAAATCTTGAGCGAAGAACCCGTAGGGAAAAATGCGATTGAATATTTACAGGAAGTAATGCAAACCAGAATTCCATCGGTGGAAGACGACGTGGTAATTGTATACGCGGCGATCGAAGGAAAAGACCAGCAAGGCGTACTGCGAGGCATTCAGGCTTCTTACCGAATTGAGCCGACCTACGTCGGAACCAAAAAACTGAGAGCGATTCAGACGACGACCGCAGCGCCGTTAGCAGAAGTTGCGAGAATGTTGTTAACGGGTAAATGGAGTGGACCTGTTTTTCAAAGTGAACTGGATGTAGAGACGTTTATGAACGGACCGTTTGTGGGGCCGATTTATGGGGAGGCGAGGTAGGTGAGCGGCTGGTTTACTAAACTTTAAACGGTAGTATTAATTGTATAATGCAAGTTTTCTGAAGTTTGGTAAACCTCTAACGATGGGTTATTATTCACGGTGACTTCTTTTCTTTAGAGAAGTTCAAGAAGTAGGAAATGGAGGTGACTCTGTGCTAAATGTTTACTAAACCTCTCTTCAATTGGTGAGGAGGTTTAGTAAATATGAGGGATTGGCTGGAGCGTAAAAATGATTCGACAAAGCCATTTTATAATTCATCAAAGTAATTCTTTATTTCCGTTTTCTTAACTCAAAAAAGTAAGTACCTGAAATCGCCAGGCTGGATGCTCCTGTCATATATCCGCTAGCGTCCGACACCTTTAATGTTCGAGTATAATCTACCGCTAGATAAACGGGGCCTAGATGATAGCCAAGTTGGAGGTCTAATCCGTAGGCTCTTTTGGTTATTCGATAAGGATCGAAATCAATCGTAGGTCTATCCCAATTTGTAAAATAGACTATGCTTGGGCCAATCCCAACTGAAAAATTCTCTTTTATCTTTCGATTAAATAAAACGGATAGACCAATCTGTCGATAAGATATCTTATATTCTGGAAGAAAAACGCTTCCATAAATATGATCAATCAGTTCGGTATATTCTTTTTTAGCGTAAGTGCCTCGTAAACCTAAAGACCAATCTTTGGATAACATTTTCTGTACTTGGAAACCAAAATTAATACTTTTGCGCCCAGAAGAATTGTCTTTTTCGGAACGCTTAATCAACAATGGAGTAATATCATAAAACTGACTATTGGGATGGAGAACGCCTTCACGAAATATCTCCCGCGTTTCCAAAGTTGCAAAATCGAAGCCTATGGTAGGTCCTAAAAAGGTTTGAGCAGAGAGGCAAAGGCTAAAGCATAGGAAAAGGAGGGTGGAGTGGACTTTCATGTTATAAAAATCTTAGAATAATCATACAGAAATTAACGTTGATTTTATATGTTTCATTGTTCGTAATAACTTGATTAACCATTTCCTTGTTGATAAAAAAATACTAGAAGTTTATCTATTTTCGCTTATGAAATTCAAAAAAGTAAGTACCTGAAATGGCCAAATTAGAGAAACGCTTCACATAGTCAGCGGAGTCGATGACTTTTAAAGTTCGAGTATAATCTACCGCTAAATAGACTGGACGGAGATAATAGCCGACTTGTAGGTCCAGACCGTAGCTTCTTTTGTTAACGACGTATGGAATACCCGCTGGATCAGTCCATGCAGTAAAATAGGCGATATTGGGGCCGATCCCAATGGACAGTTTGTCTTTTATTTTTTGGTTAAATAAAATAGAAATGCTAAAATGTTGATAGTTTATAGGATCAGGTTGACCAGAGAACCTACAGCTCCCAAATACTCTGACCTTTGCTAAATATTCTTTTCTAGAATAGCCTCCCCGCATTCCTAAAAACCATTTTGGGGACAACATTTTTTGTACCTGAAATCCAAAAGCAATACTTCTCAACCCAGCGCCAGAGTCTTTTTTTGAGCGCTCAACAAAATAAGTTTCATAAGTTTCACCATCCAGTTCTGATACGTACTCCTGAGAAATAGGTGGTGTTTCCAAAGTCGCAAAATCATAGCCTATGGTCGGTCCCAAAAAGGTCTGAGCAGAGAGGCAAAGGCTGAAGGATAGAAAGAGGAAGGTGAAATGGATTTTCATAGGTTGGGAATTTTAGAAAAGGTAGGTAGAAGTTTCGGTGAGTCGGTCTACTAAACTTTGTGCATAATCTTTAATTGTTTAAAGTGGTTTTGGAAAGTTTAGTAAACCTTTACAGTGGGTTATTTCTTTTGGCTCTGTGCTAAATGTTTACTAAACCTCTCTTCAATTGGTGAGGAGGTTTAGTAAACAGACGAACCGGTCAACCGAAAATACATCACCTTATGCATTCCAATCGGCTCAATTTCAAAAGTTTCCCCGAGCTGAGATAATCCTGCCTTTTCGTAATATCCCGCAGCTGAAATCCGGGCGTTGCACCACCATACGGGAACTTCCTTTTCTTTTAAAATTTCGTTTCCTTTTTTGAGCAGTTGGCTACCCGCTCCTTGTCCGCGAAAATCCGGATCGGTCGCCATGCCGCGTAAACGGTACTGTGGCGTTTCCGCTAAATCCTGATGCTTTTCTAAAAAATAGGAAGCGACACAGACAAGTTCTTCCTTATTAAAAGCCCCGAGATGAAAATTAATCTCGTCGTCATCGCCGGGATAATGACAAGCGGAAACGGGTTGGTGCGGACGTAGAACGGAGTGACGGAGTGGAATCGTCTCTGCTGCGGTGATTTGGCGAATGTTGAAAACTATCATTTAGTTAAACTTTATTAAAAGAAAGATTGGGGAAACTTACGAAAAAATTACACGGTCGTTGAGCTTTTTAATAAAAAAATCTTTGCACAGGATAAAAATGATTTGCCACAAAGGCACGAAGTCACAAAGGATTTATCCTTCGGAAAAATCTCCTTTTCTTTGTGCCTTCGTGGTTATAAAATTACTTTTAGTGCTTTTGTCGGGTACTCAGAAAAATAATATGTTCTGCTGGTTTACTAAACTTTATAGTGTGGTGTTAATTGTATTATACTAATTTTCTGAAGTTTGGTAAACCTTTGTGATTGGTTATCTTACCATGGTAATTCCTTTTTTGTGGAGACATTTAAGATATAGGAAATAGAGACGACCTTATGCTCAATGTTTACTAAACCACTCTTCAATTGGTGAGGAGGTTTGGTAAACAGAGAGGACGCGGTGGAAGAAAGCCAACCAGCTAAAAAAAGGAACTTCCATTACCCCAATACTGTTAATATCCCGTATCTTCGCAATCAACTTAAATTTTTACTATCAAAATGAACGATCAAAAACGATATACGATAACTTCTGCTTTACCTTACGCCAACGGAGCCCTGCACCTGGGACATCTGGCGGGTGCTTACTTGCCCGCGGATATCTACGTACGCTACCTGCGACTACTGGGCAAAGACGTCGTCTGGGTTTGTGGCTCCGATGAGCACGGCGCGGCGATTACCATTCAGGCGAAAAAAGAGGGGACGACGCCCGAGGCCATTATCAATAAATACCACGAACTGAATAAAGAGACGTTTGAAAAGCTGGGAATTTCTTTTGATATCTACCACCGGACGAGTGATCCGTTGCACCATAAAACGGCACAGGATTTTTTCAAAAAATTGTATGATCAGGGTGGAGAATTTGAGGAAAAAACGTCTGATCAATATTACGACGAAGAGTTTAATCAGTTTTTGGCGGATCGTTATATCAAAGGAACTTGTCCAAAATGCGGGCACGCTGACGCTTTTGGAGATCAGTGTGAAAACTGTGGTTCTACCTTGTCTCCTTCGGAATTGGTGGATCCGGTTTCTACGCTGAGTGGAAAAAAACCAACCTTAAGATCTACGACACACCATTATTTTAAACTTGATAAGCACGAAGAGTGGTTACGGGGCTGGATTGAAAATGGGGAAGTGGAAGGCGACAAAGTACACGAAGCCAAAGACTGGAAAAAACACGTAGTCGGACAATGTCTGTCCTGGCTTGATGGTGGTTTGCATCCGCGAGCGATTACGCGGGATCTGGATTGGGGAATTAAAGTTCCGGTGGAAGGAGCGGATGGAAAAGTATTGTATGTTTGGTTTGACGCACCGATTGGCTATATTTCTGCGACCAAGCAATGGGCGGAAGATCACGGTAAAAACTGGGAGGATTACTGGAAGAGCGAAGACAGTCGCTTGATTCATTTTATTGGAAAAGATAATATTGTTTTTCACTGTATTGTTTTTCCGGCAATGCTGAAGGCGCACGGAGATTTTATCTTACCGTATAATGTACCCGCCAATCAGTTTTTAAATTTTGAAGGACGGAAGTTTTCTAAATCTAGGGGCTGGGGAATTGAGCAGAATGATTATTTGGAAACGTTTAAAGATTTTCCGAATAAAGAAGATGCGTTGCGGTACGCCTTGATTCGAAATCTTCCCGAAAATAAAGATGCTGATTTTAAATGGGATGAGTTTGTAGAATTTCACGATAACGAACTCGTTGCCAATCTGGGAAATTTTATCAATCGAGTTACGACATTGACCACCAAGTATTACGAGGGAAAAATTCCCGTGACTTCTAAGTTGCAGCTTGAATCCGTAAAGGAATTGGTTACCAAACTGGAAGCCGCGCTGGACGGTTTTAACTTTAAAGTAGCGATTCAATTAGTGAATGAAATATCCAGTTATGGGAATACCTATTTACAAGATGTCTCTCCGTGGAAAATTTATAAAGAAGATCCGGGAAGCCAGGAAGTAAAAGATTGTCTGGCGACCTGTCTGGAAATTGTGGCGCTGTTGAGCGTATTCGTAGCACCGTTTTTACCATTCTCTGCGGCTAAAATCCGGGGATTTATTAATCTACCGGAATTAGCGAATGGAGACTGGGAAACCGCTCAAGTAAAACTTAAAAATGGCGAATCTCTTTATCCCGCAGACCACGTTATCAAAGAACCAGAATTACTATTTGCCAAAATCAACGACCGGAAAGACTCGAGTCGCCTCGACCTGATCAACGTACAAAAGGAAAAGCTGACGATGATTCTGGAAGAAGAAAAAGCCAACGACCGCGAACCGATCAAACCCGAAGTTACCTTTGATGATTTTACCAAGATGGATTTGCGAACGGGAACGATCATCGAAGCGGAAAAAGTGAAAAAAGCGGATAAACTCCTCAAGCTAACCGTAGATCTCGGAACGGAAAAACGAACGGTCGTTTCCGGAATTGCAAAGTACTACGAAGCGGAAAAGGTCATTGGTCAGCAAGTTTTATTATTGGTCAATCTGGCTCCCCGAAAATTGCGGGGCATCGAATCACAGGGGATGATCCTGATGGCGGAAAATGAAAAAGGTGCGCTTTGTTTTGTGAGTCCGGAAAAAGGGTGGGGGAATGGATTTGTGGTGAAGTAGATTTCTCTTCGGTTTACTAAACCTTCTCAGCAATTGAAGAGAGGTTTGGTAAACCTTTTACAACTGGCTATCGAACAATCAATACCCTCTTCACATATCTAAAACGATCTTCCTTCCTACGAAAAAAAGCAGACCCGGTATCACACCAAGTCTGCTTTTTTTATAACCTCAAATATATAGCCTTTACTTCCCAAACGCCTGATCCACAATCTCTTTCTGTTGCTGATCGTGTACTTTCTTGAATCCAGAAGCCGGAGATGCTTTAGCGGGACGACCAATATATTTAGCCTCTGTCATCTTCAGGTGACTGAATACGTAGCGCCACGGGCCCATATTTTCTGGCTCCTCCTGTACCCAGCATTTCTCTGCTTTGGCGTACCGCTTCATGAGGGTATCTATATTTTTCTGTGGGAATGGATAGAGTTGCTCAAAGCGTACGATGGCGATATCTTTACGCTTTGTTTCGTTCTTTCTTTCCAGTAGATCGTAGTAGATTTTACCGGAGCAGAAAAGGACGCGCTTGATATCTTTAGCATTCTTGTCGGTTACTTCCGGATCATCGTAGTATTCCTGGAAATTATTGTCGGTGGTAAAATCTTCTTTTTTTGAAATACAAAGGGGGTGTCTCAACAAAGACTTTGGCGACATAACGATCATCGGTTTTCTAAAGGGCCAGGCCAGCTGACGACGCAGGGCGTGGAAGAAGTTGGCTGGTGTGGTGATATTGACAACCGTGATGTTGTTTTCGGCACACTGCTGTAAGAATCGTTCTACCCGCGCACTGGAGTGTTCCGGTCCCTGACCTTCCATTCCGTGGGGGAGTAGCATTACCAGACCACTCATTCGGCGCCACTTACTTTCGGCGGCTACGATATACTGATCGACGATGGTTTGTGCACCGTTATAAAAATCACCAAACTGTCCTTCCCAGATCACGAGCGTATTCGGATTAGCGAGCGAATAACCGTATTCAAAGCCGAGGACCGCAAATTCGGAAAGCAGAGAATTGTAAATTCTATATTTTCCTTGTTTTTCTTCAATCGAATTAATTCGGTTGTATTCTTTGCCAGGAATTTTGACGTCGTTGAGTACCGCGTGTCGGTGGGAGAAGGTACCCCGTCGAACATCCTGACCGCTCATTCTGACGTCTTTGTTTTCTAATAAAATACTACCATAAGCCATCAACTCGGCCATGGCCCAATCGAGAACGCCTTCGTCGAGGAGTTTTTGCTTTCCTTTGAGTAGTCGATTGATTTTGGATAAAGCGTTAAAGTCAGCGGGAATAGTCATCAAATGGTCGATGATCTGATTTATCGTCTTTTCGGCGATTCCCGTTTTGGGAGAAACGAAAAAATCTTTGTCTTCCGATTTTCGGAGCGATTTCCAGGACAATTCTGTTTCCTGATATTCGTAAGGAAGTGGTTTTTGGCGGACTTCATCCAGACGATCTTGTAGATCATTCCAAAATGATTTTTCCATATTTTCCGCCAGTTCCTTATCTACCTCACCACGGGCGATGAGTTTTTCGGAATAGATGGCGCGCGGATCTTTGTGTTCTTTGATGAACTTGTACATCTGCGGCTGCGTGAATTTTGGATCATCGCCCTCGTTGTGTCCGTGCTTTCGGTAACAAACCATGTCGATAAAAACATCGTTGTTAAATTTCTGTCGGTATTCGGTCGCCAATTCTACGGCAAAAATGACCGCTTCGGGATCATCTCCGTTGACATGAAATACGGGCGCCTGAATCAAACTGGCCGCGGCGGTAGAATAAGTAGAAGAACGTGCATCCTCAAAATCCGTCGTAAATCCAACCTGATTGTTAATGACAAAATGAATTGTTCCTCCGGTGTGATAACCATCGAGCTGACTCATCTGTACCGTTTCGTAGACGACCCCCTGTCCGGCGGCGGCCGCATCTCCATGAATTAAGATTGGGAGAATTTTATCGTAATCGTTATTGTATAAAACATCTGCTTTGGCTCTGGCAAATCCTTCTACGACTGGATCGACACTTTCGAGATGCGAAGGATTGGGAACCAGTTTAAGGTGAATCTTATTGCCTTCGGGGGTGGTCACCTGAGATGAAAAGCCGAGGTGGTATTTTACGTCACCGTCTCCAAAGCTCAAATCAGGGAGGGCGGTTCCTTCAAATTCGTTAAAAATATGGCCGTAGGTTTTCCCCATAATATTGGCTAGTACATTCAGTCGACCCCGGTGAGCCATTCCAATGATCACTTCTTCCACTTTATCCGCTGCACCTTTATTGATGATGGCATCGAGGGCCGCGATGGCGGTTTCTCCTCCTTCGAGCGAGAAACGTTTTTGACCAATATATTTAGTATGAAGAAAATCTTCAAAGCCTACTGCACCGTTAAGTTTTTCAAGGATTCTTTTTTTCTTATCTGCCGAAAGGCCATAGTCATCCCGCAAGGGACGATTTTCGATCTTATCGCGGAGCCACATTCTTTTTTCCCGTTCTTCAATGTGGGCGTATTCGAATCCGATGCTACCGGTGTAAATGGTGCGGAGGCGTTCAAGGATTTCTTTTAAAGTCCCGTTTTGCATACCGATTTCCTTACCAGCCTGAAAAACCTGACCCTGATCTGCCTCGGAGAGGTTGTAGTCGCTCAGCGTTAGATGCGGTTTACGGTCTAGTCGGTCCCGGATAGGGTTGGTTT
Source organism: uncultured Saprospiraceae bacterium (assembly GCA_938015415.1). Lineage (GTDB taxonomy): Bacteria > Bacteroidota > Bacteroidia > Chitinophagales > Saprospiraceae > JALZUU01. Next base: position 22,191 of record CALLPK010000109.1, on the reverse strand, counting down.
TGGAAAGTAAATGTCCCCGGTTTCGGTATCCGTGAATGATGGACATGACACCAAATTCTTTTTTATGATCACTTGTTGTTCCGGTAGCCGGAGCGGTTTTACCATTTTGCGCACCGTTGGTTACACCATTTGTTGATGCACCGTTGGTCATAGAAGTGGTGTCCTGCTCCGAAAATTCGAATCCAGCAAAAAATGTCCGCCAGCCGTCCTCTACTGATTCGGGATTCTCCTGGTACTGTTTGTAAAGGGACTCAATGTAGGAGGGATGGGCGTTAAATACGTAAGAAAAATCACTCATGAGTGACGAATTTTTTATATTATTAAAATATTTCTTTGAAAAACGATACTTTAGTGGATTTGTTCCGTCTTAATGGGGCAACTGTATTGCAGTTATATTAGCGTGCAATTTACTATAATTAGTTAGAATTTGTTCAACTAAACTAAAGACTTTACGCTAAAATGGCTGGTATATCTGGAATTAGTCTTTTGTTCCTCTTTTTTGTGACAATATGAGCAAACTGTTTCCAACCCTCTGTGTTAGGTATATAGTTCTTTCAGTAAACAAATCGAAAACCTCCTCAATTTTTGCCGGTAATGCCGGAAGGAATCTTTAAGCATGCTTAATTGTTAAAATAGAGTACTACACACAGTTTAAATCAGGAAGATATGAAAAATAGTTTTGAAGAGTTAGAAGAAGAAAAAGAAATGCCAGAAGGTGCTGAAATGCAACTTTTTGCTCAAATTGACCAAACTCGTTCGATTGGGAAAATTTTTGGAAATTTCTTTGAACAAATTTCCGGCTTAATTGCCATGATTTTAGGGAAAAAATAAACGGCATTTTATTTCCATAATTAGTTAAAAAGTCTTAGCTTTGCACTCCATTTCAAGGAATTGGAAGGATTTTTTAAAAATTTAAGATATTTTAATAGATATGGCTAATCATAAGTCTGCAAAGAAAAGAGTACGTCAGGACGCAGTTAAGCGAATCCGTAACCGTTATTACAAAAAAACTACCCGTACGGCAATTCAAAAGCTTCGGGAGATGGAAGATGCTACGGAAGCTAAAAAATTCTTACCTAAGGTAGTTTCTATGGTAGACCGATTGGCCAAGAAGAATATCTGGCACAATAATAAGGCGGCTAACCTAAAGAGTTCATTAACTGTATTGGTTAATAAACTGGGATAATATTTCTTTTTGTAAGAAAGTAAAAAGTGTATGTTGAGTAATCGACATACACTTTTTTTGGTGTGGAAAGGATCCAACAGCTTCTATATAAGGGGCTGAAAAAGGAGAGCAGGGCAAAAAGTTTTCTTCGTTTTAAACTACCCGACTGATATTGTCCATCAAAAAGAAAGCGTAGAATAGAAGTAGCAAGTAGCCTTCCCAGCGAGTAATTTTATGGTTATTTGTTATGATTCCAAAGAGGATCGTGACCATGATCATGATGGGGATACTGGTCGTCATCATAATAGTAGGAATGACGAGGCTACCAAAAAAGGAAGGGATCGCCATGACAATATAGGTATTAAAAATATTGGAACCGAGTACATTTCCAATGGCGATACTCGCTTGGCCCTTACGAACGGCGGCGATACTCACTACAATTTCTGGTAGAGAAGTACCGAAGGCAATTACCGTCTGGGCGATCAGTTCGGGACTGATACCCGCCCGGAGAGATAATTCTTTTACCGCAACAATGGTATATTCTGCACCCAGCCATACACCGACTCCACCGCCGATCAAGATAAGATAAGTGATGGGGGCCAGAACGGGGCGCTCGTCGGCGTCTACTTTATCCGCTTTAAAGGAGTAAGCAAGAAAAAGCACAATCCCACCAATGAAAAGCAGTGCTTCGTGCGTCGCAAATTTACCATCTTGCAAAACCAGCCACAGCAAAAAAGAGGATCCCCATAAAAAAGGCATGTCTATGTGCCAGATATTATATTCCAGTTCAATTTTTTTGCCGATCACCGCCACTAATCCAAGGACCAACGCAATGTTGGTAATATTAGACCCTACCACATTGCTCACCACAATTGAAGAATCGTTGGCGAGTACCGATGCAATAGAAGTGGCCAGTTCGGGAAGGGAAGTTCCAAACGCTATAATCGTCACACCAATAATAAAGGGAGAAATACCCAGAGAGAGACCAATCTTTTCGGCCGATTCGATAAAGTAGTCTGAGGCTTTTAAAAGCACAATCAGACTAACCACAAACATAACTCCGTACATTAAAATCTCTTCCATGCTAATTGACGCCTGACAGATTTAAATAAAATAGTTGCTGTCAGGCGGCGCAAAGATAACAAAAAATCAGCTGGATTGATCGGTGCTAATAAGACCATAAATCATGTTCAAAATTGAATATTTCCTGTTTGATTTTATCCGCTTCCAACAATAAATCTACCCCGGAATATACACTTTGTAACCGTTCGTCTTTTACATTGCTTTGTTTAAAAATATAACTGGCAAAAAAACGACGTTCAAATAAATCATCCCAACTCGTCAGCGCTGCGTCGTTTAAACTATTAAATACTTTTTTTCGGGCGAGAACAGGACGTATCTCTGGATAGTAGACCCAAAAGAGGGGGCGCTCAAACCTGAAATTTCCGTTATCATCCGTATCGTCAATCATGGGGGCAATACCGAGAATCCGGACCTGGAGTGTAGAAGTATTCTCATCAAAAAACCATTGTTCTTTAATCCGGATACGCTTGACATCTTCCCAGGCAATTTCATTCCGAACTACGGTTATTTTTTCTTTATAAGTTTCCGGATGGAAAACGCTAATGGTATCTGATTTAAAAAGTATTTCTTCAATATCAGCTTCATTCAGCGGAAAAGAAAATTTATCATCTTCGGTAGAGTAGAGGGTAATATCACCTTGCAGCGCCGCATCTTTGATGATTTCAAAAAATGGCGCTTCGGGATAAGCAAACGGCTGATTCATCTTCTCCCGAAAATCAATTACCCGCCAGATTCTCTTTTCCCAAAAGATATCGGCTTCCCGTAAGGGTTGGTATTCGAGTATCTGTCTGTCTTGTAACAAATTTCGGTCAACAATATCATCCCGAACTTGTGCGTCAACCGTAACGGCGAAGATCAGGAAAAAGAAATAGCAGGATAATTTTAATTTATACATTTTTTTTATTTTTTATTTGAATAATCGTTGAATCGTTGAATCGTTGAATCGTTGAATCGTTGAATCGTTGAATCGTTGAATCGTTGAATCGTTGAATCGTTGAATCGTTGAGACAAGACATGTCTTATTTCAACGATTCAATAATCCGCAAATTCGCACATCAAAAAATCCGCACATCTACTTAATCTTAAAAATCATCCCGTTCATTTTTCGGCCTACTTGATCTCCGGGACAACGGACTTTTATTTTTTCAAAATAATAGGTGTCACCAGATCTGGCCGCTTGTACCAATCTTTTGGTTGCGCCAGCGTAGGCACCGCCGCGGTTTAACTCGCTTTGCGCATCTCCGCCACGAGGAAGACGCGTCAGTTCAAAGCCCTGTATATTACAGCGAGCTTCGAAGTCAAAATTTTCCAGATGCGCACGAATTCCCGGATGTACCCTGAATTCTGCGGCACTCATTTCTCCGCCTTTTTCCTGGCCTACCAGAATTTGTGGGTCCGGAATTTTCTTGACGCGATATTCGAAGATAGCCGGATCTAATCCTCCACCGGAAACGGTGATTTTACTGGTGCCAATTCCAGTAGGCTTGACAATATATTTTCCATTGCTGATTTTATTGAGATTGGCGTTGGTTGCCTGGACTCGGATTTCTGTACTGGGAACACCCGCCGCTGATAACGAAAGCGGGTTGTCTACCCCAACATAAAACACGTTCATTTTATCTGCTGCCACTGCAACCGACTTTTCTCCAACGGTATAGCCAAAAGTTTTTTCAAATTTTTCGACTCTACCCGTTAGTGGATCGCGTAGTTTTACCACCATTCGATGGGACTGCTCGCCGAGGCTACCGGCGGTAGTGTTAAAGACTGCCTTTCCGTTGCGAACCGGAATATTTCGGCCGTCTACTTGAATACTGATGTTATCGGCCGTACTGGAATAAGCCCCCAAAAATAATTCCGCAGAAAATTTTTCACCAACTGTTAGATAACTACTATTGGTGGCGGCGATGGGAAGAAACTGATCTGGTTTGAGGACGGTACTTCCGGTTTTTTTATAAAAATAACCGAGAATAGAAGTCTCTGAAATTTCCACATCGTTTTGAATTTTTGCTAATAAAGGAAGTACAGCTGCGACGGGCATCTGCTGAAATTTGAATTCTGCCCAACTTTTTTTATCAGAATTTTCTGGAATTGTTTCAATTTTTACGGGGAGGGTAGCTGCCAGTTGGGTACGAACTTCTTCGTCCGTAATTTGTGCCAGTAAATCTGTGCGTACTTGATTGATCCGTTCTTCTAGCTCACTTCCTCGGCCTTCGGTGACAAGCATCCGGGTGGTGACATCTTTATTTTTTATACCAATGGGTTGTCCGTTTTCGTCTACTCCTCCGGAAATTTCTATGAGCTCTGTTTTTATATTCTCTACATATTTTGAAAATTCTTGTGCTATTTTTTGTACTTCTAGGCCGCTGTCTGCGTAGGGCTGAAATTGAGTGTAGGCTTCGGCTTGTTCGGTAATGGCAGCCATTAATTGCTGATTAGATTTATTCATGATGTCGGTACTTTCGTTAAGGCTGCGATTCATGGAGAGAAAAGCGTTGAGTACTTCGGCGGAGACGTTGAGGGCAAGCATGGCCGTCAATACGATGTACATAATATTGATCATCAGTTGCCGGGGTTCCTTTGGAATAGACATAGTTACTTTCTTTTGGCTGATGACCTTTAGACATAGTACGGTTATGCTTGTCAGGAATGTACGACAAACAATTTTTGCACTAATGATGGTCAATAGCGGGTTATGGAATAATAAAATAATCTGGACTGGACTGTCAGGGGTTTTTTCCGTCAAGGAAAATTCCGGGCAGCCGAATTAGTTTTGCTTTTAACAATAAAAAATAATAAAACGTAAAACTTTATGGGAGGAAATTTTGCCGCTGTTTTTGCGATCGATTTGTTATCATAATGGAGGAAGGATAAAAAGTAACAGGTTGAGAGGTGACAAAAAAGATTTTTTAAAATTAAAAGATTGGGAAATAAGAAAATTAGTTCATTTTTTTAAGAAACGAAAATAATTATTAAATAATAGACACCATGAAGTTTTACCCAGCAATGTTTTACTTATAACCCGTAACAATATATTGGTAATCCAGGGTGCGATCATCAAATTCGATATTACTATATCCTGCTTTTTTGAGAATCATTTCCAGCTCTCCAATCGCAATCCGGTCGGAGATATTAGGACCGATGGGGGTAGTTCTTTTTTTAAAATCAATAATAACGAGGCGACCGCCATCGGCAATACCACGCCTTAAGTTGGTCAGGTAATCTACTGGGTCGATAAAATACGTAACCGTATTAACGATAAGTACCACGTCCGCTTCGCTGGGATTCAGCATGGGATCGTCGGGGGTGACGAGCCGGGTTTCAAACTTATCGCGGCGGGCATCGGGTAATAGTTTACGGCCATCATTCTGCATAAATTTGATGGCCTCTTCGTCAATGTCGAGTGCGATCACTTTTTTTGCTGAGGTTTTTCCGGCAATAAAAAAGGAAAAATAACCGTAAGGCCCTGCTCCAATATCCACTACGGTTTTGTTATCGAGATTTCCCAATTTTCGAATGACCAGTTCTGGTTTTTGCCAGATCCAGCGATTGCTTTCCTTTTGGGTCAGATCAATGTCGTCACCGCTGGTAACTGGTTTATTTTGCGAAATACTGGGATCGTATTCGTGCGCAGTGGTATGACTGGCACTTTTCGGAGTACCAAGACCGTCATCACAGGAAATAAGTCCTGCGAAAATTATCATCAGTAGTAAAGGAAGGATATATTTTTTCACTCGTTAAAATTACGTTTTTCGGCGTCATTGACAAAATGCCAGCATCAGCTTTTCCATTTCTTTGCGCATGGTAGCACTTTTTCCGGTAAAGTTATTGGCAATAATGGAAAAAGCCAACCATTTTCCAGCTTTGTTTTGTACATAACCCGAATAACTACGAACGCGATCCATTCCTCCGCTTTTGGCAAAGACCTTATTTTCGGCCACGGTTCCCCTAAATAAATATTTTAAAGCACCTGATTTTCCACCCACGGGGAGCGAAGCTTTAAAGTCTGGAAAAATATCATTTTGATTTTTCAAATAACTGAGATAAGCGGCCAGGTGTTGGGCCGAAACGGAATTGCGGGGTGATAATCCGCTGGCATCCGTAAGAAACAGGCCCGCCGCAGGCAACCCACTATTATTTAAATATTCCACTATTACTTCCAATCCCCGGGTCGGTTCCGCATCCCCTTTTTCAGTTTTTCCGAGTAGTCGGAGTAAAGCTTCGCAATATAAGTTTACACTTTTTAGATTGGTCTCTTTCACAATTTCCCGTAAGGTCGGAGAATAATAAGTGTTAATAACGGTCGTTTTGCCAATTGATACTTTTTCCCGTTCTAACTGATACAAAGACGCCGCCTGCTGCCGCGTAGTAATCCCCGCTTTTTCTAAATTTTGCATGAGGTGAAAAGCGGCAAAAAAAGGTGGATCGGGTACACTACCTTTGATGGTGAAATTTTCCGCTCCGACGGGAATAGTACCGCGAATAAAACGAGTATAGCTGTAGGGTGCCCCAAAAATGTAGGCATTGTCTCCACTGCCTTTTTCGGCTTGGGTCAGTTCATTGATCAGATGTAAATTGGGAACGCTGGGGCGAACCGTAACGACTGGTGGCGTAGCACCGAGTTTACCGTTTTGTTGAAGGTCCAGGTGATACAGGTTTTCGTGAAAATTCAGTCCCCAGGCTCCGGCACCGTAATAATTACCGAGGTCTTCCCAGAGCCAGGTCCGTCCGTCCACTTGCGTGGAAAAATAAGAAGCGTCGCCGATGATATATCCTTCAATTTTTTTGATACCCGCCTGGCGAATGGCATCGGTCCATTTTTTTAAAACAATATCGTAAGGTTCCGCTTTCGCAAAATGGTGCGAACCAAGGGTCGGATCACCGTAGCCACGAATGATTAGATTTCCTTTTAAAGTTCCATCGGCGGTGATAGACCCATCGTAGGCCAGTTCGGTTTTAAAACGGTAGTCTCTTCCTAATTTTTTTAAAGCAATACCCGTAATTAATACCTTGAGCGAAGAAGCGGGAATCATGGTTTTATTAGCGCGGTGTCCGGCGATTAATTTGTTGGTGGCTATGTCTATGAGCGCGACGCTGAGTTGGCCGTGTGTCAGATCGGGATGACTGGCGAGGGCATCAATTTTTTTTTGAATGGGGGATTGGGATAGTAGGGAACTCAAAGGAAATAATGAGCAGATTATAAATAATAAGTATGGCATACGTATTTGTCTTTACGAGTATTTGATATATCAAAGTTAATAAAAACCAGGTAACCATTATTTATGGTGAAATATTACAGGATTTGAAGTTGTTAGTGTAGATATGAATTTTTTTTGTTAAAAATTGTCTATTGTTAATTATAATATCAATGTTAATATGTTATATTTGTGTTACACATAATTATTTAACCTTTAAATTTTATATCATGAAAAGAAGATTTCCTTCCTTCCTTCCTTCCTTCCTTCCTTCCTTCCTTCCTTCTAGTTTTTGCCCTCTTAGCAATAGGTAGTTGTGGCGAAGAAGAGACTACCGTAACACCGATTTTTTTTGAAAAGCCACTTTTTATTGAAAGTGATGAGGTTGCTACCGCCAAAGTTCTAGAGTTTTTAAATCATACAGATGTTAGTGAAATAACACTTAGAAGTGACTTTCCTGATACTGAAGTAAACGAAGGTCTCTGGACACTAGAAGCCGCGAGTAATTATGTAGATAATGTAAATTTTGCACAGAAATCAGAAACTACTATTGAATACAATTTAACCATTATTAATATCGTAGATGGTGAGACCATAAAAATGTCCGGTGCTGATATGGTTAATAAGTTTAACCAATTACAAACAAGTATTAGTAATGAAGAGGCTACTAATGGAAAGACTGCTAAAATAGTTGACTTTAAATTTAATACTGTTTCTGCTCAGCAATCAGACCTTACCATAGGGGTAATTTATGCCGGATCGCTACACATAGATGGATGTGAAGACTGGCCGGCGAGTGAGTCTACATTAACTGCTGGAGAGATTTTAACTGAATGTATACTTGCTGCATTAGGAGATAATAATAGTTGGTTTCAAACAGTTGAAATCGTAAATCCAAGTTCTTGTTATCCTAATGGACCAAACTTTATGTATCAGGCAGAGGGAATAACTATGGAACCAGAGGAATTTGACGAGGCTTTTACTGCAGCTGAAGAAATGATTGATTGTTTTTATTCAACTATATGGCCACCCCTTGGTGGCGGTGCCGAATGGTATGGGACGCCTGTTTTGGTAGATATTCATCTTTTTGGTGATTATGCACTTTGTTGCACTGAGTATAGTAATATACAATGTTCTGCCGATTTTACTTTTACTGGACCAGCACCTAGGGTTGCTCGTGGTGTACCTTATCACTTGTAAATAAATGTTAATATCTATAATGTTCTATTACTCAATGTTAGCAGGGATCTAAGTATTCCTGCTAACATTTAATCAAGTTATATGAAAATTTTTTGTGTTTTCTTCTACGTGTTTTTATTTTTTAATTTGACTGCCCAGAATTTTCTCCCCTTAGAGAATTCATCCCATCGAGATTTAATTCTAGAGATGAAAGAACTGGAAAATGGTAATTTCATTTACATATCGACTTATCATTTTCCGGAGGATGAAGTAGCGTTAGCAGAAGTATTAACGGCAACAGATTCCATTTATACGACTATAAAATTAGTAGATGAAAAGTTTCATTATTTGGCAGAGTTTCCCATTAAGACGAAGAATAGTCTAGAGACGTTAATGGGTTGGGATATATTTGAAACCGATAGTGGATATATTGTTTCAGGACTGGCGTTTTCTCCTTTCACTACTTTTCGTAAAAATTTTATAATTGAGATTGATGAAAATTTTAATGAGATAAGTAGAAATATTTTTGCGCATGCCCCCAATATCGTCTGGTCTCTCAACTCTATTCTTAATTTTGATGGTAACTTGGTTTTTATTGGTGGATATGGTAGTATCCCAGCTTCGAGTATTTTTCTAGCGGAATATAGCCTGGGTGGTGATCTTTTGAATTTAGCCACCTTTTCTGGTGAGCCGTTCGCAGATGATTTTGTACAGCTTCCAGATAGTAGCTACCGAATATTTGTTCGTTTGACCGGAAAAATTATGGATTTGCCCGCAGATTGGTCTGGATTTTCAGAGGGATTTAATCTTAGTGCAGAGAATATTATTATTAATAACAATAGTAACATCTTATTACCAGATAATCAATGGTTGCTATCCGGAGCTGGTCAGTCTAGAGATCCAATTACATTAGAGCGAAAGTATTTTAGCCAATTAGTCAGTGTTCAACCTGATTCTTCGTTGAAGGTGATTTATCAAAGCTTTTCCCCCGATTCGGCTTTTGTTGCCCGAGGGTTTCGTGCGATGGATATGATTGATACCAGTTGTATTTATTTTAGTAATCTTTATGAACCTTGTCTAACTTTTGATTATCCACAAGACTCTTGTTTTAATTTTATTTCTATCCATAACGTCCATGTAAACGGTACGGAAAACTGGACTCAATATTTGGGTTTTGACGCTACCTATTATCCAATGAAGATTTTAGCTACGCAAGATGAAGGAGTCCTGCTGTTAGTCTATCGCTATAACGAGGCAGAGAATCTGGCGGGGGAAGGAGATATGTATTTTATCAAGCTAGACAAAGAAGGAAATATTGACTTTATGACTGGTACGGATGAAGAGACATCGGCGATCAAAGTTCAGCAATTTTTGGTGTATCCCAATCCGGCCCGTGACGTACTACGATTTACGTATGGAGGTACCCGGATCATCGCACCATCCATCCGACTTTTTGATAGCGCAGGTAGATTAGTTTTAGAAGATCAGATTTTAGACAAAGAAACAGATATTAGCCAGTTAACACCAGGTAATTATTTCTATAAAATTATCGATCAAAAACAACCCGTACAAACTGGAAAGATTATTAAGCAATAAGTTTTAAACTATATCATTCATTGGGGCGTTTTGTTCTCCTGTTTAAATGTATACTTTTGTGTACGCTTACATTTAACTCAGAAGATTTAAAAATATGACCCAACCCGGAATTTCCTGGCTCTTAAAAATGGCATGGCGTGATAGTCGCCGCAATCAAGGCCGCTTACTCCTCTTTATCTCTTCGATTATTCTTGGAATTGGCGCGCTGGTGGCCATTAATTCTTTTAGTGAAAATTTACAGGCAGACATCAACCGGGAGGCAAAAACCTTATTGGGAGCGGATTTGAAGCTGGAAGCCAACCGACCAATGACCGATTCTTTGCGGACGGCGCTGGAACTCATCGAAGGGGAGCGAGCGCAAACAACTGATTTTGTATCGATGGTATTGTTTCCAAAAAATGGAGGAACGAGACTCGCGCAAATTTCTGCTTTGGAAGGTAATTATCCTTTTTACGGAAATTTTAATACCGAACCACTTGGCGCAGTGGAAGAAATCAGAAACGATCAAAAAGCGTTGGTTGACCGAACCTTACTTTTACAATTTGATGTACAAACGGGCGACTCCATTCAAGTGGGAAATCTCACTTTTGAAATTGTGGGGAGCTTAAAGTCGGTACCAGGAAGATCGGGTATTGCGTCGTCGGTTGCACCTGCGATTTTTATTGGACAAAAATACCTGGATGGCACCGGACTGATTCAGCCAGGAAGCAGGATCGAATATCAGTACTTCTTTAAAGTAGCGGAGCGTCAGGATGTAGAAGTATTGGTAGATAGTCTGGAAACCACTATGCAAAGCAGCGGCATACGCTGGACGACGGTCGAAAGACGAAAAGAAAGTATCGGCGCGGCTTTCTCAAATATGGCTATCTTTCTGAATCTAGTAGGCTTTATTGCTTTATTACTCGGCTGTATCGGGGTGGCGAGTGCAGTACATATTTACGTCAAGGACAAGCTTTCCGTGGTAGCAGTGTTACGTTGTATGGGGACCAGTGGACGGCAGGCATTTTTAATTTTTTTATTACAAATTGCGGTGCTAGGATTTTTTGGAGCAGTGCTGGGAGCGATACTTGGGAGTGGTTTGCAGGTTTTACTGCCTAAGGTGTTAAGTGATTTTTTGCCCGTAGAAAATGTGAGTGCAAATATTTCCTGGTCTTCTATTTTTAGTGGAATGTTTACCGGATTGTCGATTTCACTTTTGTTCGCAGTTTTGCCTTTACTGGCGATTCGTAAAACCTCACCGCTGCGTACGCTGAATGCTTCTTATGAGCAGGATACGAGCAAGCAGGACTGGCTACGGTGGCTGGTATACGTGGTGATCTTTTTGTTTGTAGCGGGTTTTACGTTTTGGCAGACTGAAAACGGGATCGTAGCGATGGTTTTTCCAATTGCGATTGTCGTAGCATTCTTGTTGTTGACGGGCGTGGCCAAACTGCTGATGGTTTTGGTACGGAAATTCTTTCCCGTCAGTTGGAGTTATATCTGGCGGCAGGGTATTGCGAATCTCTACCGGCCGCAGAATCAGACCTTAATTTTAGTGGTTTCAATCGGCTTGGGATCGGCATTGATTTCGACCTTGTTTTTTGTACAGGGTTTATTACTAAATCAAGTAGAATTTACCGGATCGGGAGATCAGCCCAATATGATTCTATTTAATATTCAGCCCGACCAACAAGCACAGGTAGCGGATCTGACCAAAGAATTTACGATGCCTATTATTCAGGAGGTACCCATTGTGACGATTCGACTGGCGGAGATAGATGGAATGACTAAAATGGAAATGAAGGAAGATACGACTCGCTCGCCCCGGGGCTGGGTTTTTAACCGGGAATATCGGGTAACCTATCGCGATACGTTGATCGAATCGGAAGAGGTGATAGAAGGTGAATGGAGCGGAGAAAAGGCGGAAGACGGAACGATCTACGTCTCGGTCAGTGAAAATATGCTGGAGGATATGGACGTGGAGATTGGTTCAAAACTAACTTTTAACGTACAAGGAGCGATGATCGAGACAGTAGTGGGTAGTGCCCGGAAAATTGACTGGGGAAGATTACAGACCAATTTTTTTGTGGTCTTTCCAAAAGGTGTTTTGGAACGGGCCCCACAATTTAATGTAATTGTATCACGAACGGCCAACATCGAACAGTCCGCTAAATTTCAACAAAAATTAATTCAAAATTTTCCGAACGTATCCGTGGTAGATTTATCGGCAGTTTTAAAATCTGTAGAAGATGTACTGGGGAAAGTATCTTTTGTGATCCGGTTTATGGCCTTGTTTAGTATTTTGACAGGACTGTTGGTGCTGATTAGTTCTGTAGTACTAAGTAAGTATCAGCGAATAAAAGAGAGTGTATTGTTGCGAACGATCGGAGCGCAGAGCCGACAGATATTATTAATCAATTTACTGGAGTACTTTATGTTAGGTGCGCTGGCGACACTGACGGGGATTGGGTTGTCTTTTGTGGGAAGTTGGTTGTTGGCAAAATATAGTTTTGATATTCCTTTTCAGCCAGATTGGTCACCGCCTTTTATTGTGTTTTTTACGATTACGGGATTGACGGTTTTGATTGGCTTATTGAATAGCCGGGAGGTGTTGAACAAGCCGCCGCTGGAGGTGTTACGGGGGAGGTAGATGGGAATAGGAATAGGAATAGGAATAGGAATAGGAATAGGAATGTTTCCGTAGGGTTAGAGAAGATTGTCAGCGAGCTGGTTGTTCTAATTTTATTCATATTTAATGGCAAAACCTCAAATCTCTTCTGGAAAAATCCCAAAGTAGACCAGGTCGACGAGTTGTTGATCACCCGTTCGGTACTCATCTTTGAGATAGCCTTCCCGGATAAATCCACATTTTTCGGCGAGTGCTAGGCTGGCAGTATTGGTAGCGATGACGCGTACGAAGACTTTGGCAAAATTTAGGTCATTAAAACAATAATTCAGGATAGCTTTGAGAGCTTCGGTGGCATAGCCTTTACGGGAAAACGCTGCTCCTACGAAATAACCCAGTTCACATTTGGGAATACTCCAGTCAATATTTTTAATCATGATCATTCCTATCAGTGTTGTATCCAGCCAGATACCGAGTTTTCCACCTTTATCTTGTAACCAGTTTTCTTGTAGGTTTTTTAGGTAAATTCTCGTTTTCGCAGGGGTTGTTGTATTAAGTACCGTAATGGGAAAGCTCTCTTTCAGCTCTTCTTTATTTTCAAAAATGAGTAAGTAATAAGCATCTTTGTGCTGAACATCGAGTGGAAAAAGGCGTAATCTTTTGGTGGTTAAATGAATTCTTTGCAAGAAAAATAGATTTAAGTTATTGATTGTCAGTTTTTTATGTGAAAGTATTAAATATTTTGCAAAATAATATATTATAAAATGAACTAAGATGTAGAAGTGTTCGTTTATATTAAGGAATTAAAACATATAAAAATGACTTATGATAGTTTCAGTATGTTCTAAGATTGAAGATGAAATACAAAAAATAGATATGCTGTTGGATCAGGAAATTCAGTGGGTCCAGGGACTTCTGGAAAGTAGAAAGCGCCTGGACTACAGCTTGATCAATAACGATTTAGTGTATCATTATAATGAGATGCTGACCCTCAGCTACACTTTAAAGTTATGGTTATTAGATGGTGTGTTATGCGACCTTCATCGTCCCGAAGAACTATTGGCCATTGCGAAGGATCAATTTCAGGATCTCCTTTGTTTAACGGGTCGAAGCAAAGTAAAAGAATGCAATAAGGCCGTTTCTTTGCGTTGCATTCAGCCTTATCAGAAACTAGACCAGGCGATGTAAATTTCCTTATTTTGGAATAGCCTTATTTTACTGCTCTAAAAATAAATATTTCCTCAGAATTTTTCAACAGGAGTTTGCCGTCTTTGGTAATCGTATGTTTTTGTGTGTTATCGTTGAGTAATTTTACGATCAATGCTTCCGTGGTATTGTCTTTACAAGCTTTTTTGGTCAGCCCCATATTCTTAAATATCAATCTTTCGTTTTCCATTTCCACCATTCCAAAGAAAGTGTTGCATCCGGCGAAGCCATTCATTTTATTTTCCAGTAAATTTATATTCAGGGTAGGCGTACGCTCAATGGGTAAATCAGCGACTCTTTTACCATTTATACTTTCCAGTTCCCACTTATTATTGACCGAATATTCGTTTAAGAATTCTCCGCATCCTTTGTAGAGTACGGGATTTCCGGTCGCAATATCCTTTATCACTACCTGCAATCCGTGTGATGATTTTTTACCCGACATATTATCCTGGCAGTTACTTTCCATCAGCATGATGGTTATTTTTTTATCGGGGGTTGCTGCGCTAAGATTTAAGGCATTGGCATCATTGACCCGAGTAATTTTAGTGATGGGCGTATTTAATTTAAATTGATGATCATCAATAGATTTTAGCATCAAAGTATGATTTTTATCAATCTGTAAAGACCAGAAAGGTTCATTGCCACTACCTTTAAAAATAGCCTCACCAAAGCTATACGTTACTGCTTTTTCCGGTGACGAAGGAGGCAATACTGGATCAGTCTGCTGCGCGGATGGGGCAGTACGAGTACAGGCTAGCGTAAAAAGTAAGATAAAAATGGAGAAGACAGCGGAAAATTTCATAATTTTTGAATTAAACCAAAGATAGAAAAAAGATCACAATCAACGATAAATTAATCAGAGTATAAGTAAGAATGAGTGGAAATTAAATGAATAAGTTCCTCTTAGCATTGCCCATCGTTTTAAGCCATCTGACAGTCAGCAGGTATGTATTTTCGTTTTTTGTGGACATTTTTAAACAACTTCCATAAAAGGATTTGTCGCTAGTTAAAAAAAACAGCATTTTTTTCCCACACATTAGTTAAGAAGTATTAACTTGGTGGCCCCTTAAATTTTATTTATAGCGTTGATAATAACGCAATTTAAGAGCATTTATTAACAAAATATAATGCTCTGGGTGATACTTTATATCATATTCAGAGAATTATACATTAAAAAAATAATTAACGATGAAGTGTTTATTTAATTTAATTTTATTAGCAACTGTATTTTCTTTTAGTTTGACTGCCCAAACACTGGACGAGGTAACCAAATCTTATAATGAGGCCGTAGTTGGAGCAAACGAACAACCAGCTGTGGCGTTGGCGAAACTCATGGAGATTTTACCACAGGCGGAGGCATTAGGGGAGCCTGGAGCGGAAATTACCGGAAATATCACCGGAATGCTTCCTACGCTACAGTACAATATGTCGCGTATGGCCCACGATAAAAAAGATATGGATGGTGCGATTGCGGGATTTGAAAAAACAGTGGAGCTTTCTGAAAAATATAATAATCCTGAAATGGCTAAACAGGTAAATGATCAGTTGCCAATGCTCTATTATACACAAGGAAGTGCTAAGCTAAAAGCCAAAGACCGAACAGGAGCTATGACGGCATTTAATAAAGCACTAGCGATGGACGCAAATTACTCCCGTGCTTATTACGGGATTAGCAAAGCTTTTCGGGGACAATCTATGGATAGTGTACTGTACTATACCAATAAGGCAATTGAACTTGCTGGAGCAGATTCGAAAGAAGCGACTGGATATAAAAAAGGAGCGAGGATTACTACATCAAAAGAAGCAGCCAAGGTAGCTAAAGCAGGAAAAAATCAGGAAGCACTTGCCATGTATGAAAAGGCGCTGATGTATACTGCTGCAAGCGACGAAAAAAACCTTTCTAAGTACAATTATAAGATCGCTAAAATCTACCAGGGAATGGGGAAAACCGCTGATGCTTGTGCTGCTTACGGCAAAGTAAAAGATACGAAATACGCAGAATCTGCCAAGTATGAGATGAAGGAGAAATTGAAGTGTAATTAAGATTGATAATTAATAATGGCACTTTTACCGTGTTTCTATTAATTTAATCAATATTTACTTTACTACTTTAGATTGAATAATGTCACTTATTGTGGCTGATCAGGCAGGAACTCGAATTTTAGTGATTTGAGTTCCTGCTTATTATTTTAAAAACCAGTGTATTGAAAAAAGATCTAAATCAAGCATTGCGAGAGGCCTACGAAGGTACTCGTCGTAAAGAAAAAATTGAGATTCATCGCAAACACTTAAAGGAGGCGATCAAAGAATCTGAATTTGAACTGGTGATGTATGCAAAGCGAATGGAGAAAGAGGGATTGGATGTGACGTTGCTGGAAGGGAAATCCGTACGCAAATTATTTTATAATTTACTTGGAACAAAAGATCCATTGATGGAAAAAGAGCGGCAAGAATTTCTTGCTGCTTTTTTAAAACATCAGGCGGTAAAAAAACATTTGACGGTATTGCAATTCGAGGATAAGATTTTACGTCAGCAATCAAAATCACTTTTTGGCGTAGAAGAAACACTTAGTAGATTGTTGCGGGAAAAGAAAAAATTATTGACTGGTAGCAAAACGGAAGGAGGAAAGCAGTTAGTAGCGATAGAAGAAAAATTGGTTGCGTACAAAAACTTTTTAAAAGAAGTAAAAGAGGCAAAAAATGCGGGTCGGTTGTGCGTGACCATGCTCGAAAAAATTACCAAGCAACTTGGGGAAGTGCACGAATGGGGAACTGTACAGACCATGAACAAAAATAAACTGAAAAGACGTCCTCGTCGCTGGGTCAACCGGGCCACCAAAAATGCTTATAAAGCAAAAAGTCTTTTACAAAAATTTGAGATAGAGCTGCGCGATATTTCGGACCATTACGATTTGTCTTACCAGGATGAGATGACTTCCATCCATCTTTTTCTGGAGTTATTTGTGGACAATTTAATTGTTGATTGGGTGATTCAAAAACGAATTAACCATACCTTGCATGGTGTAGAAAGCGTACACGATCGGGTGTCGATGATCTTAATGTTATTGGAAAATGAAATAAAAGAGGTGAATCTTTTAGTCGAAAAAGTGAAAAAAGAACAGAAAGAGTTATTGATTTTCATTAAAGAATAGTTGATTAGGTAATCAGGAATTAGTTAATCGGTGGGATTGTTTTTAACGCTAGAGAATCGTGAATTTGATAATCCTGCTTTTTAGCTGGCATCAAAAAAATTAAAACTTGTTAAATAAAAAAGGATGATCCATTACGAATCATCCTCTTTTTTTCTTAAAGTTATTTAAAAAGGCTAGAAATTATTTCTTGGCCTTAGTGCGTCGAACAACTTTCTTAGCCCGTTTTGGTGCTGCCTTTTTAGTCAGGCCAAACGCCTTTTTGATCTCGTCTACTTTGTCCAGTTTTTCCCACGTAAAAGTCTCTACTTTCATCGTTTTGGTCTTGCCGGCACCATCCGTAAAAGAAACCGTTTTCTTTTGGGATTTACGGCCCATGTGTCCGTAAGCAGCCGTTTCGGAATAAATCGGTGTACGTAATTTCAGGCGTTGCTCGATCGCGTAAGGACGCATATCGAATACCTTTTCTACGTGCTTGGCGATTTGCCCGTCGGTCATCTCTACTTTTGCAGAACCAAAAGTCTGTACGTAAATATTAGTGGGCTTCGCTACTCCGATAGCGTAAGAAACTTGCACCAACACTTCGTCACAAACACCGGCAGCTACCAGGTTTTTAGCAATGTGTCGCGTAGCGTAAGCTGCCGACCGGTCCACCTTACTCGGATCTTTACCAGAGAAAGCACCACCACCATGGGCGCCTTTACCACCATACGTATCCACGATAATCTTACGTCCCGTCAGACCCGTATCACCGTGTGGTCCACCGATCACAAACTTTCCGGTTGGATTGATGTGGTAAGTAATTTTATTATCGAATAAATTTTGAATTCGCTTCGGTAATTTTTTCATGACACGCGGAATCAAAATTTTGATCATATCGTCCTTAATCTTCTTTAGCATCTTGGCATCGGGACCAAAGTCATCATGCTGCGTAGAAACGACGATCGTATCAATTCGTACCGGCTTGTTGTCATCGCTGTATTCGATGGTTACCTGTGACTTGGAATCAGGTCGCAGATATTTCATTTGTTTACCCGCTTTACGAATAGCGGCGAGTTCTTCCAGAATCTTATGAGAAAGATCCAATGCCAGCGGCATATAGTTAGACGTTTCGCTGGTCGCATAACCAAACATCATTCCCTGATCACCAGCTCCCTGATTTTCTTTTTTCTTACGCTCTACTCCCTGGTTGATGTCCGGAGACTGCTCGTGAATAGCCGAGAAAACGCCACAGCTATTGGCTTCAAACATATACTCAGACTTGGTATAACCAATGCGACGAATCACATCCCGGGAGATGGTTTGTACATCAAGATAGGTCTTAGACTTTACTTCCCCGGCGAGTACCACCTGACCGGTCGTTACGAGGGTTTCACAAGCTACCTTTGAATCAGGGTCAAAAGCGATAAAGTGATCGACTAAAGCATCCGAAATTTGATCGGCGACTTTGTCTGGATGTCCTTCGGAAACAGATTCAGAAGTGAATAGGTACGACATGGTATTTTTTTTATGAAATAAGTGAATTATTTTTTAAGTGACGCAAAAATAAGGATTGTTTTTATAAAAAACTAAAGTAGGGGCGAATTGCGATTCGCCCCTACTTTACCACGCGATTCGCCCCTAGGTTACAGAGCCATTCGCCCTTAATCACACGATTTGCCTCTACTTCACCGCACAGTTCAGCAAGGTTTTTTCTCCACCCGGTGTTACCAGTATGCCTTCCAGTTCGTCACCAATAGCCACCGGACCTACGCCGGCCGGTGTGCCCGTATAGATATAATCTCCTTTTTGTAATTTAAAAAATTTGCTGACGTAAACGATCAAATCATCGAATGGAAAGATCAGGTCTTTGGTAAAACCGTGCTGTACTTTTTCGCCATTTTTATTTAAATAAAATTCGAGGTGCCCGTCAATGGTTGCCGTTTTTAGATTGACAAATTTACCGATGACGGCCGAGTGGTCAAAAGCTTTGGCGATTTCCCAGGGGTGTCCTTTTTCTTTACACTCATGTTGTAAATCACGGGCGGTAAAGTCAATACCCAGACCAATTTCCTGATAATAATCTTTGGCAAATTCCGGCTGGATATGCCGGCCATTTTTACTAATCTTTAAAACTATTTCTAATTCGTAATGGAGATTTTTGGTAAATTCAGGATAGTAAAAAGGTTTGCTATTAACGAGTAGGGCAGAGCCGGGTTTCATAAAAACCAGTGGCTTGGTTGGTATATTAGATCCCATTTCTTTGGCGTGGTCCGCGTAGTTGCGACCGATGCAGATGATTTTCATAAGTAGTTTTTTTGTTTTCAGGAGGCATGGGCTAATTGCAATTTGCCCATGCCGCCCATCTATGACCTATGTCTGTTTAGAATTTAACATTCAATAGCCCACACATATCTTTCACCTCTTTCACCGTCTCCTGTGCAATTTTTCTGATTTCCATGGCTGAGTATTTAATCTGAGATTTAATCTGTTTTTTATTCTTATTAAGTTCCGCGCGTCTTTCGACAAACTTGCGATTTAGTAGAATGAGGCCATCGGCAACCGCTTCTTTCAGATCTGCATATTTTAAATTCCCATTATTATAATCTTCCAGCAGAGACTGGTGAGCTTCCAATTGTTCGCTGGCTTTGAGTAAACCGAATAAATTTTCTACGCCAGGGCTCATAGTCTCAGCTGGTGTATCACCCGCATCGGTTACGGCAGATTTGATCTGTTTGCGGATTCTTTTTTCATCATCAAAAATATTAATAAAATGCTTTTCTCCTGCACTTTTACTCATCTTTCTGAGCGGATCAGCGGTAGATTGTACTTTGGGTATTTCCGTTAACAACGGCTCGGGCATCACAAAAAAGTCTTCACCTAGTTGCGTATTAAAACGCTGCGCAATATTACGGGTCAATTCCAGATGTTGTACCTGATCTTTACCGATTGGTACGTAGTCGGCCCGGTAGATTAAAATATCCGCCGCCTGCAATACCGGATAATCCAGTAAGCCCGCCGAAATGAAATCATCTTCTCCTTTTTTGGCACTCTTGTCCTTAAATTGTGTCATCCGCGTCAACTGGCCGTAAGAAGTAAAGCAGTTGAAAATCCAGCACAACTCCGCGTGCTCCGGCACCAGCGACTGGATAAACAGATTTTCGGGTTTGATACCGGTAGCCAGCAAATTAAAAATCAATTCCCAGGTAGTCGTTCGTAATTTTTTATGATCATAAATATGCGTCATGGCGTGGTAGTCGACGACTCCATAGATACATTTGTATTCCTCCTGAAGTGAAACCCAGTTTTTGATTGCACCAAAGTAGTTACCAAAATGAATGTGGCCAGTTGGCTGAATACAGGAAAGTACGGTTTTCATATTGTTGAATTGTTGAGTTGTTGAATCGCTTCGCTTGTTGAGTTGTTGAATCGTTGAAAAATAATTTCGTTGTTCCTACGATTTAACAGCTCTATATTTACCCAGCTACTGCCATGACAGATATTTCAATATTAACAAATTTGGGTAAATTCGCTACTTCTACCAGTTCGCGGGCGGGAGCGGTATCGTCGTTAAAATATTCGGAATAAACGGCGTTGATACGGCTGTAGTTATTCATATCCGAGACAAAAACGGAGCATTTAAAAACCTCCTCAAAACTAATATTGGCTTCGGTCAGAATCGCCTGAATATTTTTCATGACCTGGTGCGTTTCGGTTTCGATATCGTCCATGACGAGGTTGCCAGTAGCAGGATCGAGCGCGATTTGACCAGAAGCGTAGAGGACTCCGTTGACGATGACTGCCTGATTGTAAGGGCCGACGGGTGCCGGAGCGTTTTTAGTTTCAATTATTTTTTTCATAATAAAGAAGATTTAAGCTTTCGCGTTTGAACGGAAAATTACGATAAAATTGATCAAAAGCCGTTGCAGTTAATTAAGAATATCCTCGCCTGATTTTCTTAATTAAATATAACAGAAAAAGCCCCGCATAACTATTGTATGGGAGCTTTTTATTATCTAAGACTGAAAAGATTGATTTAATCTTCCAGTTCTTCTTCTGCTTGAATCACTACCTGTCCCCGGTAGTACATCGTACCATCGAGCCAGTAAGCACGGTGATAGAGGTGTGCTTCTCCGGTAGTTGAACATTTAGCCACGGTAGGAATAGCGGCTTTGTAATGTGTTCTACGTTTGCGTTTGCGCTGCTTAGAGATTTTACTCTTAGGATGTGCCATTTTGAGAATATTTAATAAGCAATCAAAAGTTGATTACTTAGGTCTTATAATGATTTGAACGGTCGGTTTAGTTCCCGCTCAGTTTATTTAATTCGTCCCAAATGGGATTATTAGTTGCTTTTTGGTCTTCCTCTTCCTGCTCCAGCCGTTTCAGTACTGCTTGATCGCAAGGTGGCGGATTATCATTCTGGCAGTCGTAAATTTTCATCATGGGTACCGACAAGCCTACAAATTCGTAAATATATTTAGCGACGTTGATTTCCGTAGTTTCGGCGGGCAGATAGACTACCTCGTCTACTTCGGATTCGTGATCACTCAATTTTATAATTAACTGAAACTGACCTTCAACGGGTAGATTGATATCTGCCAGACAGCGGTCGCATTCTGTTTTGACTGTTCCTTGTACATCTACATCAAGGACAAACATATCTGGCCTTTTGTCAAAATCCAGTTGAACGTTAACATCACTCTCTCCGATAGGTGCGTTACTGAACTCGGCAAAAAAGGCCGAATCTAGGTGAAAACTGTATTGGTGAACACCGCTTTTGAGCCCCCTAACGGGTATCGAAAAATTGTTCAAAGATGCCATAGGAAAAAGAACTGCTTAAAAATGCGGTGCAAAGATACCTTTTTTTGTACAAAAATGGGAGATTTTTTCAGGAAATAAAGGGCTTTCTTTATAAAAAATCAATATTTTTTAACAAGGTGATAAATTGCTCAAAATTGTCTTAAAAAAACGCTAATCGAGTGACTTTATTTGCTTTCTGGTTCTTTTAAAAATTGAATTATTATTTTTGTGA
>CALLPK010000108.1 GCA_938015415.1 uncultured Saprospiraceae bacterium | reverse complement strand
ATTTGGAGAGATTTTTTATGTTTACCATCCTAATATATTCGTTAGTCGGCGTTTTGCCTGAATGTAAAAAATCGGGATAATGATGATCAATAAGGGTGGAAATAAGATGCTGACCGCGTAGAAGATTGAGTGCACAATATTCAGCCTTCCGGGAAAAGCGGAATATTTTGCCAGGATCATCGAAATGAGGTAGGTGTACCCTAATAATTGTGCAGCAATCGTTATCCAGTAATTACCTAGAAAACAGATAATAATTGCCAGAAAAACAGGAAGGGTTAATATTGAAGAAGCAATCAATCCATCCTTTATTTTTCTCCCCAAATAAGCAGTTGGCCCCATTGCAAAAATCCAGCAGTAATATTTTTCTTCCGGTTTAGAGTAAAAATCCATATGAATAAAAAATAGTACTACCAACGAAAAAATCCCCAGATTATAATTGTCTACCTGCAGCGCTTTACCTGACAGCAAATAGATCAGAAATAAAAACCAAGCTGATTTTCTAAATCCGATAATAGACTCAAATGGAATTCTTTTAAATGGAGTTGGGATCGTCGTTTGTAATTTTGGCAAGTTAGCAATCAACGCTAATCCTATAGCTATCGGAACCAGTAGTAATGCCGGAAGATAAAGTTGTTTATACCCCAAATACAGGAAGAATGGGAAACATAAACATCCATTTTCAAGCATTCGTATTCGTAGATAGTCCGATTTACCAAAAATTGCTTTTAAGGAATCATTTCGTTCTTGGTTCCCCAATCTAAGCAAAATAGAAATCATCAATAAATCATAAACCAGATACGCCATTTCCGTTTTATAAAACAAATAGGTAGAAAGCCCTAAAAAAGCGATGATGATTAGTACCAGCGCAATCATCGGATGAAGTCCCAATTCTTTTAAAAACCGGATCATCCTTCGATATTGTAAAATGAAATAAAATTTCATGGCTTGGATTTAATCTTCAATTCCCATAAAACAGAACAGGCGATTTCCTGCTGGAAATCACCTGTTTTTATCTTTTCGTTTCGACTGAAATGAAGGACTATTCCTCTTCGGAAGCTTCGTTCTTTACTTCTTCAGTGATTTCTTCGGTTACCTCACTGGCAGCGACTGCAGTAGCAGTAGTTGCTGCTGCTTTCTTGCTTCCACCTCCACGTCGTGTACGCTTCTTCTTCTTCTTTTCCTTACCAGAACCTTCACCTACGGTGTAAACTTCGTTA
Source organism: uncultured Saprospiraceae bacterium (assembly GCA_938015415.1). GTDB lineage: Bacteria > Bacteroidota > Bacteroidia > Chitinophagales > Saprospiraceae > JALZUU01. Next base: position 3,865 of record CALLPK010000108.1, on the reverse strand, counting down.
TAATCTACAAATTCGATCATCGCCATTTCCGCACCATCACTATGTCTAAATCCTAGTTTAATGACTCGCAGATAACCACCCGGACGGTTGGCTACTTTAGCAGCAATTGGTCCGAATAATTCAGTAACCGCTTCTTTGTTTTGCAAATAACTAAATGCTACTCGTCGGGAATGCGTAGTATTTGTCTTGGTCTTTGTGATCAAAGGCTCAAGGTGTTGACGTAATGCTTTTGCTTTAGCCAAAGTGGTGTTGATCCGCTTATGCGTTATTAAAGCAATGGATAAATTTTTCAGGAGTGCCTTACGGTGTCCTACTTTTCTTCCGAGATGGTTACCTTTTTTCCCGTGTCTCATTTTATAAAGATTTTAAAAGTGATGCCAATTAACCGGCGTGATCATCGCAACACTTTTCCGTTGGAACGTACTGAGTAATTGCTATAATAATTATTAATTAGTTCCTGATTAAAGATTTTACTCTTCGTCCAGTTTATATTTGGATAAATCCATTCCGAAGGTCAATCCTTTTTCCTGTAATAACTCTTCAATTTCCACTAAAGATTTCTTACCGAAGTTTCGGAATTTCAATAATTCGTGCATGTCGTAACGAACCATTTCTGCCAAAGAATTAATCTTTGCTGCCTTCAGACAGTTATAAGCACGTACAGATAAATCAAGATCTTCCAAAGAAGTCTTCAATAGTTTACGCATGTGCAGGATATGCTCATCTACAATATTGTCTTCACGTCCTGTACCCTCGTCGAAAGTAATATTTTCGTCTGTGATTAACATCAGATGCTGAATCATAATCCGAGAAGCTTCTTTGATCGCTTCTTCCGGATGAATTGTTCCGTCGGTTTTTACATCTATGGTTAACTTTTCGTAATCCGTTCTCTGCCCCACACGAGTGTTAGAGATATTGTAAGCCACATTTTTAATGGGCGTATAAATTGAATCAATTGGAATAACACCAATTGGTGCATCTTTAGGAAGATTTTCGTCAGCAGGCACATAACCACGTCCCTTAGAAATAGTTAATTCCATTTCCAAGTTAACAAAAGGTTCCATGCTACAAATAACCAATTCAGGGTTCATTACTTTAAACACGTTGGTGTGCTCTTCGATGTTTCCTGCTTTGAGTGCTTCCTGACCACTGATGGTCAAGTAGATTTTTTCACTAGAGATGTCTTCATCTGCGATCAGCTGTTTAAAGCGAATCTGTTTGAGGTTCAAAATAATATCAACGACATCTTCGACTACCCCTTTGATGGTCGAATATTCGTGATCGACACCAGCGATACGAACCGCCGAGATAGCGAAACCTTCCAAAGAAGAAAGGAGGATACGGCGTAGACTATTTCCGACAGTTTGTCCAAAACCTGGTTCCAATGGTTTAAATTCGAAAGTACCCTCAAAATCAGTTGATTTTTGTAATATGATTTTGTCGGGCTTCTGGAAGTTTAAGATACTCATATGATTTGCGGTTTCTTTAAAAGAAGTTATGAGAATGATGATGGATTGGCCCCACGGGAGGGGAGAAAAAGTACATTAGCGAAGCAACTAAAAAAGATTGCTTCGCTAATGATTATTTATTTATTGATTACTTGGAGTAAAGTTCAACGATAAGTTGTTCGTTGATTTTTTCCGGAATATTTTCTCTTTCCGGGTATCCAAGAAATGTGCCCTGCATTTTAGTAGGGTTAAATTCTAACCATGGGAAAGAACGCACATCCCCTTTGCTGCTCACACTATCCTGAACAATCAGTAAGTGTTGAGATTTTCCACGTACGGTGATCACATCACCAGCCCGTAATTGGGTAGAAGGTATATTGTTTAATTTACCATTTACAATAATGTGCTTGTGATTTACCAACTGACGGGCAGCTGGGCGGCTTGGAGCCATCCCTAAGCGGTACACTGTGTTGTCTAAACGCGCTTCCAGCAACTGAAGTAATACCTCACCGGTAACTCCAGATTTACTTGTTGCCTTTTCGAATGTTTTACGGAACTGACGCTCTAATACACCGTAAGTATATTTAGCTTTCTGCTTTTCCATTAACTGATTTGCGTAATCAGACTTTTGCTTTCGTCTTTTTCCATTCCCGTGCATGCCAGGTGGATATTTTTTCTTCTCGAAAGATTTGTCGAATCCGAAAATTGCTTCTCCGAAAGCTCTTGCTTTTTTAGTCTTAGGACCGGTATATCTAGCCATTTCTTAAATATGCTTTTTATAATAAAGATTATACTCTTCGTCGTTTAGGAGGTCGGCAACCATTATGTGGTACCGGTGTAACGTCCTTAATTTTTGATACTTTGATACCAGATTGGTCGATTGCGCGAATCGCAGCTTCTCTTCCAGAACCAGGACCTTTTACTAAAACCTCAACGGTACGCAATCCAGCGTCGTAAGCAACTTTAGAGGCATCGTTAGCAGCCATCTGAGCAGCATAAGGAGTATTCTTTTTAGAGCCTCTAAATCCTGCTTTACCAGCAGAAGCCCAACTGATTACTTGCCCTGCTTTATTGCAAATAGAGATAATAATATTGTTGAAAGTTGCCTGAATGTGTACTACACCCTCTGGATCAACTTTTACATTTCTTTTCTTTTTAACCTTTGCCATAACTTGGAAAAATTATATAAAATTGAAAAATACAGTGAATTACTTAGTTGCTTTTTTCTTGTTAGCAACCGTTTTACGTTTACCCTTACGAGTACGTGCATTGGTTTGGGTACGCTGACCACGTAGAGGAAGCCCTTTACGGTGACGCAATCCACGGTAACAACCAATATCCATCAAGCGTTTGATGTTTAATTGAATTTCAGATCGAAGTTGACCTTCCGTCTTTACTTCCTCTTGGATGTAAGCGGATATTTCTTTGATATTGTCGTCAGTCCAGTCGTTTATTCTGGTACTTTCGTCAATACCATTATCTGCTAAAATCTTTTTAGCCATAGATGGTCCAACTCCGAAGATATAGGTTAATCCAATAACCCCTCTTTTATTTTTTGGTAAATCAACACCAGCAATTCTTGCCATTTTTCAGATCTTTTAAATATTAAAAATTATCCTTGTCTTTGTTTAAAACGTGGATTCTTTTTGTTGATTACGTAGAGTTTTCCTTTGCGACGAACGATCTTACAATCGGCAGAACGCTTTTTTACTGAGGCTCTAACTTTCATAATATTATTTATTTATAACGATATGTAATTCTTCCCCTTGTTAAGTCATAAGGAGACATTTCTACTGCAACTTTATCTCCTGGAAGGATTCGGATGTAGTGCATCCGCATCTTGCCGGAAATAGTGGCTACTATTTGGTGGTCATTCTCTAGACGCACTCTGAACATCGCGTTCGACAGTGCTTCTTCAATGATACCATCCTGTTTAATTAATTCTTGCTTAGCCATATATTCTGATTTCGGAGTGCAAAGATACTAAATTTTCACTGAATTTCTAGGTTTTGCACCTTAAAATTCCACAAAATCTCTCAAACGCATTAAAATCGGAATAGTAGGGTATTTATAAATCCTATCCAGGTAAAGTCACATTTATAGGCTCTCGAGCAATAACTTCTTGTAATTCTTTGTTCTTGCTGATTGCTTCTTCAATCATTATGTGGTTGGACAAAATATCTGCTCCCTCTTTTCTGACGGCAACTGTATGCTCGTAGTGAGCAGAAGGTTTTCCGTCCTTCGTAACGATGGTCCAGCCATCAGATAGTTGTTTCACCTCTTTTCGCCCCATATTAATCATCGGCTCAATAGCGATTACCAACCCTTGTTTCATGACGACTCCTTTCCCTCTTTTACCAAAATTAGGAACATTAGGCTTTTCATGAAGCTTTTTACCAACACCATGTCCAACCAAT
>CALLPK010000107.1 GCA_938015415.1 uncultured Saprospiraceae bacterium | reverse complement strand
CAGATCATCGACCTGGTTGCGGATCGGTTTCGCGCCTGGTTGCTCCATCGGTTCCGGATCATCGGCCTGGCAGCGGATCAGCTTCGCACCTGGTTGTTCCATCGGTTCCCAGATCATCGGCCTGGTAGCGGATCAGCTTCGCGCCTGGTTACTCCATCGGTTCCGGATCATCGACCCGTCACCGGATCAGCTTCGCCCCTGGTTACTCCATCGGTTCCCAGATCATCGGCCTGGTTGCGGATCGGTTTCGCGCCTGGTTGCTCCATCGGTTCCGGATCATCGGCCTGGTTCCGGATCGGCTTCGCGCCCGGTCACTCCATCGGTTCCGGATTGTAGGAATAAAATAAATGCTTAGTAAATTAGATGTAACCATGCCTTAACGGTTATCAAAAGAAAAGGTAAAAAAATAGGCATTTTGAATAAAACAGGAACAAAAACGGAAACATAAAAAAACCGAAAGCCCCTAACACGTTGAGTGTTAAGGGCTTATAAAATCGGGTTGCGGTCTGGACGGGACTCGAACCCGCGACCCCCTGCGTGACAGGCAGGTATTCTAACCAACTGAACTACCAGACCATTATCTTAAAGAGCTAAAAAGCTAAACTTTATTTATTGTACTGAATTCGAACATTTTCGTCTCAGCGAATGCAAATGTAAATTTGTTTTACCAAAGATGCAATAGTTTACCCCTAAAAATAAAAAAAGTTTCTTCCAGAGCGTGTAATCCCAATGATTTTGCCATCTTTGTAAGGATTAAATCAGAAGTTAGTTAAGCAACTTCTTGAACAAACATTGCAAAGCAGAGTTTCAGTAATACTTTTTCTACTGAAATCGTACACCCAAAAAAACATTCTATTATGGTGTTTTTAGAATTTGAAAAACCCCTGGAAAGTCTTTACCAGCAGCTTGATAAAATTAAGCAGGTCGGAGAAGTTGGTGATATCGATGTATCTGATAAGATCGCCGAACTGGAAAATAAAATTAAAAATGAGCGTAAAGCCATTTATGATAATCTGACCGGTTGGCAGAAAGTACAGCTTTCTCGTCATCCTGAGCGACCCTATTCTCTTTTTTACATTAATCAAATGTGTAAAAAGTTTATCGAGTTGCACGGTGATCGCTACTTCAAAGATGACAAAGCCATCGTTGGTGGTATCGGTAACCTCGATGGCCAGTCCGTCGTTTTTATCGGTCACCAAAAAGGCGTCAATACCAAAATGCGACAGTTTCGCAACTTTGGAATGGCGAACCCCGAAGGATACCGTAAGGCACTTCGCCTCATGAAAATGGCCGAGCGCTTTAATTTACCAGTTATCTCCCTTATCGACACACCAGGTGCCTTTCCCGGACTGGAAGCCGAAGAACGTGGACAGGCGGAAGCCATCGCCCGCAATCTTTTTGAAATGGCGCAACTCCGCGTTCCCATTGTCTGTGCCGTCATCGGCGAAGGAGCCTCCGGTGGAGCGATCGGTATCGGCTTGGGCGATCGCGTTTTTATGATGGAAAATACCTGGTACTCCGTCATCTCTCCCGAATCTTGTTCTTCTATTCTCTGGCGCAGCTGGGATTACAAAGAGCAAGCGGCCGAAGCACTCAAACTAACCGCCGACCATATGCTCGAATTTGGCTTGATTGACGGGATTGTCAAAGAACCACCTGGTGGCGCACACTCCGCTCCGGAAGAAGCGGTTAAAATGTTGAAAAAACAATTAAAAAAATCCATCACCGAATTACAGGAAATGGACCCGGATGCGCGCATCGAAGCACGTATTCATAAATATAGTCAAATGGGACACTACGATTTGATGAAAACAAAAGCAGTTGTAGAAACAAAATCAGCGGAGTAACGAGTGCATAAAGTGTCAGAAATTTAGGACTTAAGACACTAAAAAACATCGTTGAAGGAGCTACGTTGATTCACAACTACTTTTTTTGCTAAAAAATGTTATTGGTAAAATCTAACCTACAAATTAGATAACCATCACCATACTTACTATGAGAATTTTTAATGAATGGAAAGCCAGACAACGCGAACAGTCGTTGTTAGCTAAAATCCGTAATCGGAATATTACCCGCTATCCGGTAAGCTTTGAACAAGCTCGGACGGTTGGACTATTATTTGACGGCACAGATCCTCAACACCGGAACGTTGTTAGGCAATATGCTGAGGAACTCAAAAATAAAGGCAAAGAGGTTACTTTATTTGCTTTTTTGCAGGAAAATGAACAGAATTCGAATTTCGCTTTTAAGCATTTTACCAAAAAAGACCTTAATTGGTTTCAGTATCCCAACGATGAGGCAATCAATGGTTTTATCAATCAGCCATTTGATTTTTTAATCAATCTATACCTGGATCAACAACCAGCACTCGAATATGTCTCTGGTTTATCCAGGGCACACCTGCGCGTCGGACCTTATTCCGAAAAATTACATTGCTATGATCTGATGATTGATACTACTCGTCAACCTAATCTCGATTTTTTTGTAAAACACGTATCTTATTTTCTGAACCGTTTGAAGAATAGCAGCAGGGCATGATTTCAACCAATTTCTCCGGAACCGGAGTCGCTTTAGTTACCCCATTTACCGCCACCGGAGCCGTAGATTATTCCGCATTGGAAAGAATTATCGAACACGTCATCTCAGGTGGCGTAGACTACCTGGTTTCGCTCGGAACTACCGGTGAGGCCATCACCTTGAGCCGTAAAGAATGCCTCGAAGTATTTGATTTTACAAAAAAAATAAATAATGGCCGGCTACCATTAATGGCTGGTTTATTTGGTCACAATGATACCGCAGCGCTTCAGCAACGAATCCGGGATTTTGATTTTACGGGATTCGATGGGATGCTGTCCAGCAGCCCCGCTTATAACAAACCGACTCAGGAAGGTATCTACCGGCATTACATGAAAATTTCCGAATTAGCACCAGTACCTATTATTATTTATAATGTCCCGGGCCGAACGTCTTCCACCGTGGCTCCGGAGACAATTCTTAGACTGGCGCACGCCTCGGATCGTTTCGTCGCCGTCAAAGATGCTACGGGTGATCTAGTTAATGCGGCAAAGATTCTTAAAGACAAACCCGATCACTTCCAGGTTTTATCCGGTGATGATCCCACCTGCTTACCACTTATTTCCATCGGAGGAACGGGCGTTATTTCCGTTATTGCCAATTTATTACCGGGTCCTTACAGCCAAATGGTGAAGGCGGCGAGAAGTGGCGATTTTTCTACTGCCCGTGCTATTCATCTGGCTACCATCAACCTGCACCATTGGCTCTACCTGGAAGGCAACCCGGTGGGCATCAAAGCAGCATTGGAAATTGCCGGAATTGCTGAACGTCACATGCGTTTACCGCTCGTTCCTTACACAGACATGGCATTTGGTGGTATGAAAAAAGAAATCGAATCAGTACTGGAAGCGCTTAAAGCGGGTGTAGCATAGAAGTTGTTTGAAAATTCCAAAAGCGGCCGAGAGCTAGAGAAAATTATTCAACTCTAGCCTCTTTTTTGAGTGAATAGCCGCGCTATTGACGAGAAAAAAGGCGACGAATTGGAGGATTTTATCAGCTCGTAGGCAATTTGGGAGTTCTTAAACAACTTCACAGTCAATTCTCCTTTATCATTCCATCCCTTCCTTAAAAAATACTGTTTTTCATCAATTTTCAACCGGTAATCGCACCTGTTGAAAATTTCCTTTTATCCTTCTTAAAAAAACAGGTGCATAAGCTTTTTTTAAAAAGATAATATCGCTACCTTTGCACTCGATTTGAAAAAAAGTCTCCATAAGTTTATATACCTATGCGTACAAAATCAATATTTCGAGTATTCCTTCTGCTGGCCATTTTAATCGGTGGTTTTAGTAACCAGACTTTGGCCTCCGGCGGTAACGATGCTCCCTTCAATCCCGGCGAAACGGCGCTCCACCACATCGCGGATGCCCATACTTTTCACTTCTTCGGTGATATCTACATTCCGCTGCCAGCCATGATCTTTTACGATCGCAACGGAGAAGGAATTACCTTCCTGCCTTCTTCTGCTAGTTTTGATATTGGAAAAAGTGGAAATGGTAATATAGCCATCGATCGATATGTATTACAACATGGAGTGGTACGACGAATTAAGGATACCAGCTTTCCAATGGGTAAAGTAAATATTAGTTGGGAGGGGCACGCTTCACATGGAAATGATCATTCTGGACATGACCATTCAGGACACGATCACGCTGGGCATGATCATGGTCAGAAGGAAAAGGGGATGAAAGATAAAATAATGGATGAGCTGGACAAAGGCCATGAAGTGCAAGCTTTTTATAATGGAAAAGGATTTGATTTAGAAGATCGAACAACCCTGGACGGCGGATTAGCTGGCGGAGGAATGACTTCTTATATGGACTTCTCGATTACGAAGAATGTTTTTACGATGTTGTTTGTCGCGTTTCTTCTAGGATTTGTGTTCCTAAGAGTTGCAAAAGCGTACCGTACCCGGGATGGACAGGCACCAAAAGGGTTACAAGGATTTATTGAGCCATTATTCGTGTTTATTCAGGACGAAGTAGCCAAGCCGATGATTGGAGAAAAACACTACGCTCGCTTTATGCCTTATTTAATGTCCGCCTTCTTCTTTATTCTTGGACTTAATTTATTAGGTCAAATTCCGTTCTTTCCCGGAAGTGGAAATGCCTCGGGTACCATTAGTATTACCATTGCCCTTGCATTATTTACTTTCTTGATAACCAATTTGAATGGAAACCGTGATTACTGGACACACATTCTTTGGATGCCCGGTATTCCTGCTGCGGTAAAACTTATCATTACACCTGTAGAGGTGATGGGTGTTTTCTTAAAGCCGATTGTACTCTTTATTCGTTTGTTTGCGAATATTACTGCTGGTCATATTGTAATTGTGGCCTTCGTAGGATTGATCTTCGTATTAGGAGAGTCAGGTAAAAATTTAGTAGGAGCAGGAGTTGGAGCCGTAGCCGCCACTTTCTTGACCATGTTTATGATGGCACTTGAATTACTGGTCGCCGTCTTACAGGCGTATATCTTTACCATCTTGTCCGCATCTTATATCGGAGCAGCGGTAGAGGAGCACCACCACGCAGAGGAAGCACACTAGAAAAAATAATTTGGTTAAATCTCTATTTTAAAGAATTTAATCAAGGTGGCGAAAGCCAATAAAAAAATTTTTAATTACTCTTAAATAGTATAACTATGACAGGTTCATTAGCAGCCATCGGAGCTGGAATCGCCGTAATCGGAGCAGGCATCGGTATTGGAAATATCGGAGCCAAAGCAATGGAATCAATCGCTCGTCAGCCAGAAGCTGTAGGTGATATTCGTGCTAACATGTTGATCATGGCTGCCCTTATTGAGGGTGCTGCCATCATCGCGATCATTCTTTCTTTCTTTATTTCCTAAGAAAAAAGAATTGCTCCAACAAAATGAAAAGCGCCGTCCGGGATTGCCGGATGGTGTCTTTTCCAATTCGTACTCAAATATTTTTTATTTTAAATAATAGAATATGACTTTTTTAGCTGCCGCCCGTTTTTGGCCTATTTTACCAGAACCCGGATTGATTTTCTGGACGATTCTGATCTTTTTAATTTTTTGGACGTTGATGTCAAAATTTGCCTTTAAGCCAATCGCTAGCGCCTTGGCTAAGCGAAATGGAGATATTGAAGATGCCCTGAAAACGGCCGAGCAGGCACGTTTAGAAATGGCAAATCTTAAATCTGAAAATGAAAAATTACTTTCTGAAGCTCGGGAAGAACGTGCTCAGATGTTAAAGGAAGCCCGGGATACGGGTGCTGCTACCATCGAAGAGGCAAAAGATAAAGCACGTCAGGAAGCTCAGAAAATTATTAATAATGCTCGTCAGGAAATTGAAAATCAAAAGGCGCAGGCCATGAGAGAGGTGAAAAACGAAGCAGGAAACATGGCTTTGGAAATTGCTGAAAAAGTAATCCGTCGGGAATTAAAAGGAGACCCTTCCCAAACTTCTTTTGTCAACGATCTCGTTAACGAAATAAAATTAAACTAGTATGTCTGTATCCAGAATTGCGACCCGCTATGCTAAGTCACTGGTAGATCTGGCCAAAGAACAGAACAAACTGGACCGTATCAAAACGGATATTGATAGCTTTTTGGCAGCTACGGAAAACCGGGATTTTGAGGTAATGCTCAAAAGCCCTATTATTCCGCCGGACAAAAAGCAGCAGGTATTTACTGCGTTATTCAAGGAGAATTTTGATGATACAACGATGGCTTTTCTCGACATCGTAGTGAGAAAAAACCGGGCAGAACATTTGGAAGATATTGCTCATGCATTCGTGAAGCAGCATCAGGCAATGAATAAGGTCTCTACCGTTACCCTGACTACCGCTACGGCACTCACGGATGACGCAATCAATCAAATCAAGTCCAAATTTTTGGAAAGCTCAGATACCAGTGAAAAAATTGACATCATCTCTAAAGTGAATCCAGACCTGATCGGCGGATTTGTGGTAGAATTTGATGATAAATTATACGACGCCAGTGTCGCGCACAAACTGGAACAACTCAAAAAAGAGTTCGCTAATTAAATAGATAATTCAACCTTAAAATTATAAAATATTATGGCTGACGTTAAACCTGATGAAATATCAGCAATCCTCAAACAGCAACTTTCCGGATTTAAAACTGCTGCAGAACTAGAAGAAGTGGGTACCGTATTACAGGTAGGTGATGGAATCGCCCGTGTTTATGGCCTTACTCAGGTACAAGCAGGGGAATTAGTAGAATTTGAAACAGGTGTACAAGCAATCGTACTTAACCTGGAAGAAGATAACGTAGGAGTGGTACTATTAGGATCCGGTGACGGTGTCCGAGAAGGATCAACTGTACGCCGTACCAAAAAAATTGCTTCGATTGACGTTGGAGAAGGTTTTGTTGGTCGGGTAGTGGATCCATTAGGAACACCTATCGACGGTAAAGGAGACATCACAGGTGATCGTTATTCTATGCCGATTGAACGTAAAGCACCAGGGGTGGTTTTCCGACAGCCAGTATACGAGCCGTTACAGACAGGTATCAAAGCGATCGATTCCATGATTCCGATTGGACGTGGACAACGGGAATTAATCATTGGTGACCGTCAGGTAGGAAAAACGGCCATTGCCATTGATACCATTATCAACCAAAAAGAATTTTACGAAGCGGGCAATCCCGTATTTTGTATATACGTAGCTTCCGGACAAAAAGCATCTACCGTTGCGCAGATCGCTAAAACACTGGAAGAAAACGGCGCGATGGATTATACCGTCATCGTTTCGGCTTCTGCGGCGGATCCTGCACCTATGCAGTTTTACGCACCACTAGCCGGAGCTGCGATTGGAGAATTCTTCCGCGACACAGGCCGTCCAGCACTGATCATCTATGACGATTTATCTAAGCAAGCCGTAGCTTACCGTGAGGTTTCGCTATTACTACGTCGACCACCGGGACGTGAGGCTTACCCTGGAGATGTATTTTACTTACACTCCCGTTTACTGGAGCGTGCGGCAAAGGTGATTGAAGATGACGAGATTGCTCGTGATATGAACGATTTACCGGATTCACTCAAAAATGCCAAAGATGCCAATGGTCACCCACTGGTGAAAGGTGGTGGTTCTTTAACGGCACTGCCGATTATCGAAACGCAGGCTGGTGATGTTTCTGCTTATATTCCAACCAACGTAATTTCGATTACGGATGGACAGATTTTCCTCGAATCCAACTTGTTTAACGCAGGTATTCGTCCGGCGATTAACGTAGGTATCTCGGTATCGCGGGTAGGAGGATCTGCACAGATCAAATCGATGAAAAAAGTAGCGGGAACGCTAAAACTGGATCAGGCACAATTCCGGGAACTGGAAGCATTCTCTAAGTTCGGTTCTGATCTGGATGCAGCTACTACTGCGGTACTGGACAAAGGACGTAGAAACGTGGAAATCCTGAAGCAGGATCAGTATTCTCCGGTATCCGTCGAAAAGCAGGTAGCTATTATTTACCTGGGTTCCAAAGGACTTCTTAGTAATGTACCAGTAAAGGAGGTCAAAGAATTTGAAGAGTCATTCCTGGCTGCTATGGATCGTCAGCATCCGGAAGCTTTGAAAGATCTGAAATCCGGTAAGTTAAGCAAAGAAGCGATTGCCGCGATGGAAGGATTGGCAAAAGAAATGACCGCTAGATTTAGTTAAGAAGTTTTGTTGAATCGTTGAGTTGTTGAATCGTTGAATCGATCACGCGCTCAACATTTTAACGATTCAACATTACGCTTATATTTGAAGGTTTTAAATATAGTAATCGTTAGCGTGCATCTTTACAGAAAAAAGATAGATACGTTAAAAGAGTTTAGTTTGCCTCCATACTGATGACATATTCTAAAATATTATCAGAAAGTAAAATAAAAACAACTCAACGATTCAACATTTCAACGATTCAACAATAAAAAAATGGGTGCTAACTTAAAAGAGGTACGTGGAAGGATGAAATCCGTAAAGTCCACACAGCAAATTACCAAGGCCATGAAAATGGTTTCGGCAGCAAAGCTTCGTCGTGCGCAACAGGCCATCACGCAGATGCGTCCTTACGCTAATAAGTTGAACGAAATGCTGACCAATATCTTGTCTACTTTGGACGGAGATGCGACGACTACTTTTGGAACAGAGCGACCGGTAGCAAATGCGTTGGTCGTAGTCGTTACTTCTAATCGTGGACTAGCCGGTGCATTTAATACCAATGTAATTAAAAAAGCGGTTGCCCTGATCAAAGAAAAATACGCAAAGCAACGGGATAATGGCAGTTTGACGGTTATGTGTATTGGGAAAAAAGGAAATGATTTCTTTCGAAGAAATTATCCGAATGTAAAACGAATCGAAGAATATGTGGAAGTCTTTAGTGATTTGAGTTTTGACAATATCGCGCTAATTTCACAACGGATCATGGATGAGTTTGAGGCTGGAACCTACGATGCGGTAGATGCCGTCTACGGACGTTTTAAAAATGCGGCGATGCAGTTTCCCGAAGCAGTACAGTTCTTACCAGTAGTGAAAGAGGAATCGGAAGAAGAAGAGAAGGAAGAAAGTAAAATAAAGGCAGACTATATTTTTGAACCAGACAAGGAAAGTTTATTGAAGCATCTGGTACCTAGCATTTTGCAAACGACCTTCCATAAGTTCCTACTCGATACCCACGCTTCGGAGCACGGTGCCCGGATGACAGCAATGGATAAGGCGACGGAGAATGCAGAGGATTTGCTAAAAGATTTAAAGATTAGCTACAACAAAGCGCGTCAGGAAGCTATTACGAAAGAACTTTCGGAGATTGTGGGTGGTGCTGCTGCTTTGGAAAGTTAATTTTTATAACAAGAATTTTTACACTTTCGGGTGTTCAGATACCGTAGAATTAGTTTCTACGGTATTTTTTTGTCATAAGAAAAAATGAAAACCCCTTAATTCGTTGAACTTTAGTGGCGACGAACTTGTACTGGATTAACCATTATTGGTGCTAGATTAACCAGTATATTCAATAAATACTTATCTTTCCTGAAAATACTTTAGTGTTCAGGATCCTATAGACTAAGAAGCGCTGAAAAAAGAAAATATCATGAAGGCAGTTATCCCAGTAGCGGGTGCCGGTACCCGCCTCAGACCACATACGTATACGCAGCCTAAGCCATTAATTCCGGTAGCCGGGAAGGCGATTATTTCGTTTATTATCGATCAGCTGATTGAACAGGGCGTAACGGATTTTGTATTTATTATTGGTTATCTGGGAGAAAAAATTCAGCTATACATTGAAAGGGAATATCCCGCAATCTCCAAAGAATTTGTCGTACAACAAAGCCGGGAAGGATCCGCCCACGCCATCTGGACCGCCCGAAAAGCGATTCAGGGATCGGATGATATTTTTATCTTTTTTGGGGATACGATTGTAGATGTTAATCTTGGTATATTTTTAAATGCGCCGACTTCCTGTGTTGGAATTAAAGAGGTAAACGATCCCCGGGAATTTGGGGTAGTTGAATTTGGTGAAGATGGTTTTATCAATAAAGTCATTGAAAAACCCAAAATCCCTCGCTCTAACAAAGCAATGGTTGGTCTTTATCGAATCAGAGAAGTAGAACAGCTCTTGTCTGTTATTGACAAACAAATCAAAAGCGAACATCAAACCCACGGCGAATACCAACTAACGGACGCGCTCATGGGATTGATTGACCATGGCGTCAAAATTAGCGGAGTACCCGTTAATAATTGGTTTGATTGTGGAAAAAGCGAAGTGCTCCTGGAGACCAACGCCATGCTTTTGGATAAAGAGGGTTATGCTTCTTCCAATCTCCCGCACTACGATAATACAATTATCATTCATCCCGTCAGTATTGGAAAGGATTGTAAAATAACCAACTCTATTGTCGGTCCACACGTAACCATTGGACACAATACTCAAATCAATTATTCTATTGTTAAAGACTCTATCATCGGCAACTACGCGCGTATCGAGGAGGTAGTGCTGCAAAGTTCTCTGGTAGGTAGTGATGCAGCCATCAAAGGCTTACGGCAGAGTCTGAATATTGGTGATAATACGGAGATTGATTTTAGTTGATAAAAAAGAGAAATTATAAACGATTAAAAAATCCCAACTCAGATAATTACTGAATTGGGATTTTTAATCCGTTAAAGAGAGGACCGGACCTGCCTAAAGGCAGTTATTTCTTTACAAATCTATGCCTCTGCATCTTCTTCTATGATACCGGCCGTTTCATTATCTACCAGTACACGACCACAATGCTCACAAGCGAGAATCTTCTTTTGTGATTGGATTTCTAACTGAATTTGCGGTGGAATTTTGTTAAAGCAACCTCCACAAGAATTTCGACCCACGGTAACTACCGCCAAACCATTTCGATAGGCTCCTCTAATTTTAGTGTAAGCTTTAAGCAATCTTGGCTCAATATTTTTCTTTGCCTTTTCAGACTTCTTCTTCAATTTTTCCTCTTCCTTGATGGTTTTTTCAATGATCTTCTCCAACTCTACCTTTTTAGTAGTCAGGGTTGTATTCTTGACCTCTAATCTTTCTTTGGCAGCTTCGAGCGTTTCTTTTTTACCATCGAGTAAAGTACTGCTTTCGCGAATTTTCTTTTGTGATAATTGGATTTCTAACCGTTGCATTTCGATTTCCTTGGTTAAGGCATCGTATTCACGATTATTCTTTACATTATCCATTTGTTTTTCATAACGTTCGATCAACGCCTCGGCTTCTTTGATATTGGCAGTATGACGAGAAGCAGTAGACTCCATGTCTTCCACGGCAGTCTGTAGTTTGTCAATACGTGTTTGCAGACCCACAATCTCATCTTCCAGATCACTTACTTCCATGGGAAGTTCTCCTTTGAGGATCTCAATTTGATCGATCTCTGAATCAATTTGCTGTAATTCGTAGAGATTCTTTAATTTTTCCTTTATGGTTAATTCCTTGGTGGCCATGATTAATTGTTTTTGTTGAACCTGCCTTTGCCGGCAGGCAGGTCGATGATTTATTGAATCGTTGATTTGTTGAATCGTTGCTACTCAACAGTTTAGCAAATCAGCAAAAAAAGCACTCAAACCAGGTAGTTTACTGGGTTGGTATTGGTACTGGTCAAATAAACTGCAAAAGTACTAAATTTCTTGGTAATTATATCATATAAAAGGTTACTGGTAAACTGTTCGCTCTCGTAATGACCAATATCGGCAATTACGATTCGCTGATCAGCGTCAAAAAACTCATGGTATTTAAAATCAGCCGTCAAAAACAGGTCTGCACCCTGTGCGATGGCCGTAGAAAGCAGAAAACTACCCGACCCACCACATAGTGCCACCGTCTTTATTTTTTGGTTACGCAGCTTGGTATACCGGATACATTTGGCTTTCATCTGTTTTTTAATATGTTTAAGAAATTTGGTTTCTTTCACTGGATTTGTCAGCTCACCGATCATGCCAGAGCCAATCTCACTACTTTTATTCTCCACCGAAAAAAGATCATAAGATACATCGGGTGCGACTTCTTTAAGTGCACGAAGAATCGCCGATTGTCGGCCTGCCGAAAAACTTAATTCCAGCCGAACTTCTCCCAGACTATTTTTACCGGATTTATTACCCACCCCAATGCTACTATGACTCGTAGAATGATCGGCTCCGGCGTTGTACAATGCCTCCCGGATGCTATGAGAATGCGTCGCCGGTGCAAAAATTTGTAGTTTTTTTGAGAAAGATTTAGGCGCGAGAATACGGGTATTGATTAGTCCCAGGCGTTCGGCAATTTTACCGTTGACGCCCTGATGATAAACATTATCCAGATTGGTATGAATGGCGTAGATCGCAATTTCATACTGAATAGCTTTGATGATGATGCGCTCTACGTAATTACGGCCGTTCAGTTTTTTAAGCCCCCGAAAAACGATGGGGTGGTGTGCTACCACCACGTTACAGTTTTTGTCAATCGCTTCTTCGATCACCGCCTCAATGGAGTCCAGACAAATCAAAACCCCGGTAATTTTTGTGTCCGGATGACCGACGATTAATCCGGAATTATCGTAAGATTCCTGGTAAGAAGAAGGGGCGATGGTTTCCAGGTATTGAGTGAGATCTTTTATTTTCATGTAGATAGGTGTTGATTTTTTATGGAATGAAAGATACGAAATTACGAGTAGATTTTAAATATTTTCTAATTGCGCTAGCAGCCAGTTTCGGTCACTGGTAGTAAGTGGGTTGGCTGCTTCTATCAGTGCTTTAAGTTTGAGTTTTTGGTCTTTATCGTACGTCTTTATTTTTAGTAATTTTTTGGTAAGCCGGATGATGTTTTTAAAATTATCTTTATGATAACCCATTACTTTTTTGCGGGAAAGGTAGGTACGCATACTTCCTAGAAGGGATTCGAGGGCATTGATTTCGTCCTGTTGGTAGTAAATTTTGATTAACATAATTTTGGCCCGTACGTTGATAACCATTTCATCGTGTTCGTACTGTAAGAGGTAATTCATGGCTTTAGAAAAATCTCCTTTTTCGTAATAAAAAAGGGCAAAACTATAATTGACAAAACTTTCGCGAAATTTATCTTCCAGGTAAATTTGATTATCATTTATGAAATTTTTAATAACTTCAAAATCTTTAAGTTTTAAACCAATAACAACTACATTGTGAAAAGTCCATGGAGAAACAAAGTTGTTTTCCAAAAATATTTCTTTTTGAAAACCTTTTTGAAATAACTCAAAAGCTTCCCGGATAAATTCATCTTTTCCTCGGTTCATTTGACCAATGCAGTGGTTGATGGCAATATGATAAATATCACCAAATTCGTCCGTAGGAAAAAGGTTCTCATATTGTTTGATGGCCTTCTTTAGATTTTTATAATGATCTGGATTTTCTTTTTCGAGATTGGTCTTATACCCATAAAAATATATGGAGATGGCTGGAATCTCAAGGAGAGAAGGATCTCTAATAATTTCTGCTGCAATTTCGTCAATCAGGCCAATCTTATAATTAGTTTCATATAGCGAACGGAAAGCATGCATTAGACATCCCTGTCTCAGCTGATCGGCAATAAAAGAGTGGTAGAGACTCTTGGATACTTCCAGTATATTTAGATTAATTTTTTTAGTCCGGCTTTTTTTTATCCAAAATTCATAGTTTTCTAATTGAATTAAATATTCCTTCCTTAAATAGTCTGTATTACGGTGAGGATGCAACTCGTGAATGTTAAGTAGTTGTTTATAGTTTTTTAAATATGCTTTCTCTAGTTTACGAGTACGATAAAAATCGGCCAGGGCAATTTTTGCTTTGATCTCGTCTTTCCTCAATTCTGTATAAATGATGTATTCCTCCAGGGTTTTCATTGCGAAAAAGACCAATTGCCGCATTTTGGCATCATCATAGGGTAAGTCACTATACACTTCGTGGAAAATTTTCGTTTTTGATAAACTATTATTTTCCCGATACCGTTCGTCTTTTAGTAGACATTCAAATAGCAAAATTACGTCCTCCCGCTGGTTACTAATTGGAGAAATGATCCATTTTCGCAGGTTTCGAATTTCTTTTTTGTTAAAAACCCTTAAAATTTCTATCAATCGACTGTTATTCATAGGACTCAAAGATAATTATTTTCAACAAATAAGGCTAATTTGTTTTTTGTTAAAAATATTAAGTTATTGATTTATAGTTAATTATAAAATACATATTAATAATATGCTAAAAAATATTACTCAACAAATGCAAATTTTTGTCTTTGTTTTAAGGTGGAATCATCCTCATATTTGTAGTGTAAACATTATGTACCATCAAAATCGACCATTTATTAATCTTATGAAAAGTATCAAAAACATAAAATCCACTGCTCTCCAATCGCTCTTAGCGATGGCAATGGTCGTTATGTTTGCCTTTTCCGCTTCGGCACAATCTAAAATTGCCGGTTGGGAACGTGTTTATACTTTTCCAGGAGAACAATTGGCCGAAGCAAAAGATGTGGTACAAACCTTAGATGAGGGTTTTGCCATGATTAGCCAGGACAACTCTAATCGTTTTCGCATTATCAAAACGGATCCTGACGGAGAGATTATCTGGGAACAGCGCTACGGTGGGTTACCTTTAGGAGACATGAATGGTCGTAAAATCGTTCAGACTCAAGATGGAGGATACGCAGTACTCGCTAATTGTTTGAGCTGTGGAACAGCAGACGGAACTCAAAATATCATCGTTTTTCGACTGGATCGCTACGGTGAGTCTATCTGGGAGACGGTCTTTGGATTGCCTATGACTGATTTTGATACTGGAATCTGTCTCAAGCAGACGAGCGACGGAGGATTTATTATCGGTGGAATAGCACTAACTACAGAAAATGCAGAGCAGGCTTATTTCAAAAAAATAGATGCCAACGGAGTAGAAGTTTTTGAGGCCGCCTATGGAAACGAAGACCGCGAATTTATTCAGGATATTGAAGAAACGGAAGATGGTTTTATCGCTACGGGTTACCGAACGACGGACGGAGATGAAGATTTATATTTAATCAAACTCAATACGGTAGGTGATTCTATCTGGTCTTTTACTTACGGAAATGGAAACAGAGATGAAGGAAATGCGATCGCTTTTACTTATGATGATGACAATCAAGTAAATGGTTATTTGGCGGCGGGTCTTATCCGTACGCTGTCTAACGGAAACAATGTTTATCTCGTACAAGTAGATGTCAACGGCGTTGAAGTTTCTAATCAGATATTACCAGGTGGCAGCCTTGCCGACGAGGCGTATGATATTCAAAATACCCGGGACGGAGGGTATATCCTGACGGGGATAACGGAGCCTAGTGCGATTCAATCACACACGTTGTTAACAAAAATCAATGCCGAACTGGGAATTGAATGGACGCAGGATTTTGGAACTCAAACAGCTGGGTTTGCGGCTTCTCAAGGATTAAGTGTACAACAAACCAAAGATGGGGGTTACGCTGTGGTTGGATTTAAATCTGATCCGGATGATTTTAATCAAACTTATGGTTATCTGTTAAAAACGAATAGTGACGGACAAATTTTTTCCAACTACATCGAAGGCCGAGTTTATAATCAAATCACTAATCAAGGCATCGAAGACTGGATTATCGTAGCGGAAGAAACTGGAGGACAAGGACGTACATTTTTTGCTACTTCTGACTCGGACGGTAACTACGAATTATTGATGACGACCGGTACATTTACCGTTTCTGTTAAAACACCTAACCGCTATTGGTTAGAAGGTTCTGCTAATTTTAACATTTCAGTACCAAACCTAAGACTAACACAAGATTTTGCGATCGCTCCTTCTTCCGTTAGTTGTACCGATTTAGAAGTAGATATTTCTACTCCTTACTTGATTCCAGGAGAGGCAAACTTATATACCGTTCATTACTGTAACCATGGAAATGAACTGGCCATTGGTGCTTTTGTAGACGTAAAGTTAGATGAAAATCTATCGTTTATCGGGACTTCTAACCCAAATGGATTTATTACCGTAGGAGATATTTTTCGCTTTGAAGTAGGTAATCTTGATTTCGGAGACTGTGAGGAATTTACGATCGAAACAAGCTTGAGTAGCACAGTAGAACCTCAGCAGACTCAATGCGTAGAAGCGGAAATTTTTCCCAATACTATCTGTACAGAGGATGATCCGGCCTGGGATGGTTCCAGTATCGCTGTAAGCGCAGTTTGTGATGAGACTGGAACTCAGGATTCTGTCCGATTCCAGATCCGCAATCAAGGGAATAATGATATGCAGAGCCCATTAGGGATTATTATCGTTGAGGATATTGTATTAAGAGAACAACCACAGCCAGGCTTATTAAGCGCAGGGGAAGCATTTGACTTCGCAATTCCTGCTACCGGTGCTACGTACCGGATCGCGGCTGAACAGGCTACAGGCCATCCCGGAGACAGCAGACCCACCGCAGCAATTGAAGGTTGCGGTGGATTCACTCCCGGAAATTATACCCGTTTTTCTGAAGACGACTATAACTATGCGAATGAGTTTGATTGTCAAGAGAACGTACCCAACCCATTAGGTAATTCAAAAAGAGGCTATCCCAAAGGCGCCGGCGACTCGTTATTAGTCGCAGCGAATGCTGACATGATTTATCACCTAAAATTCCAGAATACTGGACAAGACACGGCAATCAGGGTGGTGATTCGGGATACCATATCGTCTAATCTGGATCCGACAACGATCCGGCCTGGGGCGAGCAGTCACGACTACGATTTCGAAGTCTACGCTGGTGGTATCCTGAAATTCACCTTTGAAGATATTTTACTCCCCGGTAGCAGTACCGGCGAAGCGGGTTCTCACATTTATGTGAAATACCGAATTTCCCAAAAACCGAACAACCAGGTAGGAACTCCGCTGGCCAATGGTACTGCTATCACTTTTGAATTTAACGAACCAGAAACGCTAACTGATTCTACGCAGTTTGTAGGTGGAATTGACTTTCTGGTTTCGACGGATCATATTTTTCATCCGGAACTGGACGCGGTTAATGTTTACCCAAATCCATTTTCTGAAACGGCTACTTTTGAACTAGCCACCACCGAGACTTTCCGTCAACTACAGTTTACCCTGTATGACGTAACGGGACGCGAAATAAAGCGGATCAACTTTAGTGGTAATCGCTTTGATTTGCAAAGAACAGATTTGACCAACGGTATGTACATCTACCGCATCGAATCCAACGGTACTTTGCTAAGTACTGGTAAAGTGATTGCACAGTAACGAAACAGGCGGCTGGGAAGGTTACACAATAGTTTCTTTTCGACCTCGCAGCGCTAAAAACATTTCTGCCGGGATAGCAGAATACGGGCGTGGAGCGATTGTAAGATACCTTTTCGAACGTGCGAATTGCGATGAAACGCTGAAAAATCGAAACTTCTTTTTTAGGATGATTTTGATGCCTCGTACCCTCGGGTCGAGGTAGCTCACTTAGCTCCTACTCTTCGTTGGTAAAAACTCCCCCCAATCGGGGTACGTAGTTTTGTCTCATCATTTTATAAAATCGATACACCAACATGACGTCTTTAACCAATAGAACTAAATTCCCTGTAATTGGTGTCTTATAATTTTTTCCATAGACTTTGCTAACTTTTTTTTCTGCAAAAATTAGCGAGCGCAATTCTGGCCTTAAATTTGTCTTTTCTTAATTCCTGATGAATCACATCTTTTCATTGATTTCCGACAGGAAAAATGGTTCATTTTCGTAGATTTTGGATTTTTTTTTGTTAAAAACACTGAAAATTTCTATTAATCGATTGTATTTAATAGGGTTTAAAAATTTTTATCATCAACAAATCAGATAAAATAATTCTGCATTAAATATAGTAAGTTATTGATAATTAGGTTTTTATAAAATAATTTTTATTGGTGTGAGTCAAAATTTTGCTCAACAAATGCTATTTTTTGTCTTTGTTTTAAGCTTAAATCATGCTCATATTTGTAGTGTAGAGTTTAACTACTACCAAAATCAACCATTTATTGCTCTTATGAAAAGTATCAAAAACATAAACGCTAATACACTCCAATCTAAAATTGCTGGTTGGGAATGCGTTTATACTTTTTCAGGAGAATAGCTGGCTGAGGCGAAAGAAACAGAGCAGACAGATGATGCAGGATTCGCCATTGATTAATTCGATATTAATTTGAGATTTTAATATAATAGTTTAAGTTTTTTCCCAAAAAAACGATTTTTTATTTTCATGAGATTATAGTTTGTAAAATCGGACCACTGTCGGCAAAGCAGGTGGTCCGATTTTTTTTTGTTTACTAAACTTCCAAGTCCAGTATTCCTCGTTTATAGTACTTTCCCAAAAGTTTGGTAAACATGAGGATTTTCCTTCCCAAAAGTATTTCTAACTAATTACCCTAAATATTTCCTTATTTTTATAATTAAGAATTGGTAAATAGTTTCTATTACTTACACAACCCATGTGCCGATCTACCGGCTGTCTATATTTTAAACAACTTCAGTATATCCCAAACATTTTTTATTTTTAAGAAAAAAATGAATATTAAAAAAGTCAACCTCGCCGAAAAACTAGCCACCTTCTCTGAACACTGGTCCCCGAAGATCATCGGTGAACTAAATAATCAACACGTCAAAATTGCCAAGGTCAAAGGAGACTTCGTGATGCACCAACACGATCACGAAGACGAGCTGTTCTACATCATCTCCGGAACTTTATTTATCGAAATGAAGGATCAGACCCTGGAGCTACATCCGGGAGAATTGGTCATTATTCCCAGAGGAACACCGCATCGCCCCTACGCACCCGAAGAGGTCCACATCATGCTCTTTGAGCCAGCTACGACGATCAATACCGGGAATTTAACCAATAGTGACTTGACGGTTAGGAATTTGGAAGAGATTTAGTGGTAAATGACATTATTTCCAAATGTATAAGCGTGATTTCTTTGCCTTCTTTAATCACATTTAGGAAAGCAAATAGTTAGGGTGTTCAATCTATTAGCAATTGCGAAAAAATATTTCTGTGAAATTTGATAGCTAAATCTCAATTTTATGAAAATTTCTTCTTGATAAAATTTTCTTGTTTCGACAAAGCCTCCGACCTTGAGCTTTTTTCCATTCGGTACCTTATTAAAATGTCTTAAACCGAATACTGTATGAGCTAAACAACTGCTGAATAAAATGTAGGTGATTGATAATCAGAAAATTAAAAATAATAAACAGAACTTCAAAGCGAGTTTATTCGGTTTGACATTTTATTAGAAGTACCGAATTCGAAAAATGCGACAGGCGGCAGATTTTTTTGTTTCGTTTTTTTTTCTGCCAAAAAAAATGAACAGAAAGAATAAAGAAAAAGCTAAAATCTTGGAGCAAATTACATTACAAAATGTACAGAATTTTTTTCATCAAATGAACACTTTAGCAAGCAGCAAAAAGTAAAAAGTAAAAAGCAAAAAATTACTTCCGCTTTCGCAACTCAAAAAAATAAGTACCCGAAATCGCCAGATTAGAGAATTGCTTCACATAGTCGGAGGAGTCCACGACTTTTAAACTTCGGGTATAATCTACCGCCAGATAAACCGGACCGAGATGGTAGCCGAGTTGTAGGTCCAGGCCATAGCTTCTTTTTGTAACTGTATATGGGACAAAAATAATTTCCGGACTGCGATGTCTATCAATTACAGAGTTCCATCCGGAAAAGTAGGAAATATTGGGACCTGCACCAATCGATAGCTTATCTTTTATTTTTCTGGAAAATAGAACAGAAAAACCAAATTGATGATAGTATATCCCATATATCGGAGGATTGAAAGGAATGTAAACTACAGGGTCAATACGGGTTATATATTCCTTTTGAGAATAATTACCCCGTATTCCCAAAGACCATTGTTTGGATAACATCTTATAAAATTGAAAACCAATAAAGATACTCTTAAGTCCCGCTCCAGAATCTTTATCTGAGCGTTCAATAAGTAAAGGAATGACCTCATAGGTTTGTCCATCTGAAGTCAATACACCTTCGTTGAAAATACGTGGCGTATTTAAATTCGCAAAATCGTAGCCGATAGTAGGACCTAAAAAAGTCTGTGCGGAGAGGTACAGACTGAGACATAGGAAGAGGAGGGTAAAGTGGATTTTCATAGGAAGGGGATTTTAGAAAAATTACCTCGCAAACCTAAAAGAGGATTTTATCCTGCACTATTGCGAAGACAAGCTATTTTAACATTTAAGCCTCCATTCATTTTCAAAATCTACCAAAATTTATAAAACTTAAAAAAACATCCTTACCTTGATTCACTAAAATCGGCAACATGCATCTAACGCTTTTTATCATCGGTCTGCTCGTCGTAGGATTGGTCCTGTTGATTTTTCAGTATCAAGGGTTATTGCGTAGTAAGAAGAAAGTCGAAGAAAACTGGCGTAATGTTGATTTAAAACTCAACGAACGCTATGCGGTCATTCCGGCAATTGTAAAAATAGTACAAGCTTCCACCAAACGGGAAACGGCAGTTTTCGAAAAAATTGCCTCCGCCAGAACTCAGGCGGTCACTGCGGCTAATGTTACGGATCAGGCGGTGGCGGAAAGTTTCCTCTCCCAATCTTTAAAATCACTATTCGCAATATCAGAAGAATATCCAGACTTAAAAAATAAAGAAACGTTTCGTGATCTTCAACAAACGCTTAGCGATGCGGAAGACGCCATTCATCTGGCGAAAAAAGAATACAATAAAACGGTAAAGGAAAACAATCGGAAGGTTACCGGTTTTCCGGGAATACTTATTGCCGGACCGTTGGGCTTTGGAATCTTTGATTTTTTTGAGATATAGAGGATTGTTGATTAGTTAATCGGTTTATTAGTGATCGGTCATGCGATATGGGGGCCGACTAAAAATAGACCGACACGATTTTTTATAGACTTCCAGTGCTGCCTAAAATTGATGAAGATTGTTTTGGAATAGAACCTAATCTAATGAAGTTGTTTAAGAATTCCAAAAGCAGCCGAGAGGTAGAGAAAATTATTCAACTCTAGCCTCTTTTTTGAGTGAATAGCCGCGCTATTGACGAGAAAAAAGGCGACGAGCCTGCCTTTGCCGGCAGGCAGGTTGGAGGATTTTATCAGCTCGCAGGCAATTTGGGAGTTTTTAAACAACTTCAATATAAAAAGCCGATCATGAGCAATCATGATCGGCTTTTATTTCTAAAAAATTTATAAAGCTTTTCGGCGTGTATACACGCTCGCGGGACTGATTAACAAATTAACAATACAAAACTCTGTAAAGTGACTAGATAAATTTACGCTAAATTCCTTTAACAGGAATAATAACAACGCAAACCTCTACTCTTCGTTTCTATCCGTTTGTGCGCTGGAAGAACCACCTTCGATAAATTTATCGTACGTATCTTCATTCTCTGTTTCCAAAGCATTGGCCTTCGCTTTTAGATCCGCAGGTCTGGGACCAATCAATCTTTCTAGGTCAGATTTCAGCAATACTTCATTTTCTAATAAACTATTGGCAATAATTTCTAACTCGTTGATCTTATCTTTCAGTAGTTTCTGAGCACGTTCGTACTGAGACTCTACCAGTTTTCTAACCTCATCATCAATCAGTGTCGCCGTTTCGTCTGAGTAAGGCTTGCTAAACTGATTCTGCTGCATTCCGTAAAAAGAGACATTACCCACTTTGTCGTTCATCCCAAAAACGCTGATCATACTATATGCCATCTTGGTTACCTGATCCAGATCACTCTGTGCGCCAGTGGAAATTTTATCAAAAATAATCCGTTCTGCCGCCCGACCACCGAAGGTCATACACATTCGGTCCAATAAGGCTTCCGTACGGGTAATATATTCTTCTTTTGGTAAATACTGCGCGTATCCAAGTGTACCGATTCCACGTGGAACAATGGTTACTTTTACCAACGGAGAAGCATGCTCCAGGTACCAGCCACAGATCGCGTGACCTGCTTCGTGATAAGCAATAATTTTCTTTTCTTGTGGAGAAATGATTTTGTTTTTCTTTTCTAAACCACCAATCACTCTATCCAACGCGTAGTTAAAATCGTCCATATCGACTTCCTTCTTATTACGACGAGCCGCAATCAGGGCTGCTTCGTTACACACATTGGCGATTTCCGCTCCCGCAAATCCGGGGGTCATCTCCGCCAGAACTTGTGGATCCATATCCGGACCTACTTTAATTTGCTTGAGGTGTACCCGGAAAATTGCTTCCCGGCCTTTGAGATCCGGACGATCGATTCCGATTTGTCGATCAAAACGACCTGGACGCAATAACGCACTATCCAGCACATCGGGGCGGTTAGTCGCAGCCATCAGAATTACTCCTTTGTCCGTACTAAATCCATCCATTTCTACCAATAATTGATTCAAGGTATTTTCCCGCTCATCATTCCCGCCCTGCATAGAACCCTTTCCACGCGCACGACCGATGGCATCAATTTCATCAATAAAAACAATACAAGGCGCTTTCTCTCTTGCTTGCTTGAAGAGGTCACGTACTCGCGATGCACCTACTCCCACGAACATTTCTACAAAGTCTGAACCGGAAATAGAGAAAAAAGGAACACCCGCTTCACCCGCTACAGCCTTTGCCAGGAGGGTTTTACCCGTACCCGGAGGGCCTACCAGCAGGACTCCTTTAGGAATCTTTCCACCGAGCGAAGTATATTTTTTGGGATGCTTTAAGAAGTCTACAACTTCCATTACCTCCTCTTTTGCTTCGTCGAGGCCCGCTACGTCCGCAAATGTTACGTTCACTTTTGCATTAGCATCAAAAAGGGTGGCTTTAGATTTTCCAATATTAAAAATCTGTGCTCCTGGTCCGCCACCACCGCCGCTGACCCGTCGCATGATGAATACCCAGATTCCGATCAAAATTGCGATGGGCAAAATCCAGCTAAGGATCGGCGCCATCCAGTTTTGTCGAGTTTCGTAGCTGGGCATTTTCTGATTAGCAGGAGGAATACTATACAATTCGTAGGTCTTGGCAAGGTCCTCTTTAAAACTTTCTACGCTTCCGATAGGAAAAGAGAAGTGAGGTCGCTTCGCACCAAATTTGCTTTTAGCTGCATTAGGGTACTTTTCTAAGGCCTCGTCTTTGATGAATATTTCCGAATATTCTTTATTGACAATGACAATATTGTCGATATCGTTAGCCCGTACCATTTCGGTAAACTGACTCCATTCAAGTGGATCGTTGCTCGAGTTGGTAATACTATAAAAATTAAGGGCCAATAAAAACAAGGCCAGTAATCCATAAATCCAATAGGAATTGAATCGACCCGTGTTATTTGGCTTATTATTATCCTGATTTTCCATTAAGAGAAGTTCAAATGATCAAAAAATAGTAATTGTGAGTAAGTTCAACACCAGATGCGTTTTCGATTAATCACTAGATTATATTGAAATTTATTGTAGAATAAATCCCGTATTTATAGAAACAACCATAAAAGGCATTTAGTTGCCACTTTAAAGTCAGTTAACTGTCAACGCATCATAAAAGTAAATTTGGCAGCAAAAACAGTCTATGCTTTTTATTATAAATCCTGATATTCTGTAAAAATAGCATCACTCCATAAGTCTTCCAGCTCGTAAAAAGCGCGCGATTCAGGATGAAAAACATGGATGACAATGTTGAAATAATCCAGTAAAATCCAGGTGGCATTGCGTTGGCCTTCGAAATGTTCGGGTAGTACACCATGTTCATCTTTAAAACACCGATAAATATTATCAGCAATGGATTTTACTTGTGTGACGGACTCTCCTTCGCAGACGATAAAGAAGTCCGTAGGTGCTTCGTCTAAATGTCTGAGGTCAAGTTTGACAATATTTTTTCCTTTAATATCCTGAATACTTTCAATTACCAGTTTGTTAAATTCCTCGGTAGATAGCTCCGGATGTTGTTTTGCTTTATTTTGTAGTCCCAAATTAAGTTTTTATTATTTTTGCAGAAATAACACTGCGTTGAATTTATTTTGAATTATATAAAATTTATATGTGTAAAAGTACAAAAACATATTATCTTGAACACTATTGTTAACACGCTTTTTGTAGGAAAAGTTCTTTTACATTATCGTACGTTAGAATCTACGAATCTAACGGCTATAGAGTATCTAACAAAAAATACTCCAAGCGATGGAACGACCATTTATACCTACCGACAACACGGTGGAAGAGGACAAATTGGCAGTAAATGGGAAAGTGAGCCTGACAAAAACGTTTCTTTGAGTACCATCCTTTTTCCCGACTTTCTCCCCAGTCGACAACAGTTTCTGTTATCTCAAACGGTTTCGTTGGCTATTTATGATTTTCTAAGCAATTATATTACCAGCAATTTACGCATAAAATGGCCAAATGACCTCTATGTGGGTAATAAAAAGATCGGGGGGATTTTGATTCAGAATGTATTAAGTGGTTCCCGCTTGCAATCTTCCGTGGTGGGTGTTGGTATTAATATCAATCAAGCTGAATTTCTAAGTGATGCTCCCAATCCGGTTTCACTCAGTCAATTGACTGGCGAAATCTATAATCTGGACAATTTGGTAACCGAATTTTGTCGGGCCTTTGATCTGCGTTATCGACAATTAAAGGCGGAAAAATACGAAGCGATTGAACGAAGCTATTTGGAGCGGTTATACCGGTACGGAGAGGTGGCGATCTATCAGCGCCAAAATTTAAGCATCTTTGCGGGTAAAATCACCGGAATAGCACCCGATGGTAAACTTCAGATTGCAAGCCAGCAGGGTCTGGAAGAATTTGCCCTGAAAGAGGTAAGCTTTGTGCAGTAAATTAAAACCTTAAATCGTTGAACTGTCAAAAAAATAAGTTATTCAACGACTCAACGACTCAACGACTCAACGACTCAACGACTCAACGACTCAACGACTCAACGACTCAACGACTCAACGACTCAACGACTCAACAACTCAACACTTAAATGTCTTTATTAAAAAAATTAGCGGGAGATACGGCTATTTATGGAGTAAGCAGTATCCTGAGTCGGATTCTCAATTTTTTGGTAATGACGTATTACCTCACGGGGGCTTTCCCGCGGGAGGAGTATGGTATTTATGCTGAAATGTATGCGTATGTTTCCGTACTGATTATCTTTTTTACTTATCGGATGGAAACCGCTTTTTTTCGTTTCGGCAGTCGTGATGGAAACCTGGACCGGACTTTTTCTACAGGC
This sequence comes from uncultured Saprospiraceae bacterium, assembly GCA_938015415.1. GTDB lineage: Bacteria > Bacteroidota > Bacteroidia > Chitinophagales > Saprospiraceae > JALZUU01. Next base: position 6,289 of record CALLPK010000107.1, on the reverse strand, counting down.
AGTGTCGCCTTGTTTACAACGACGATCATTCTGACCGTCTTACTGGTGGTGGCAGCTCCAGCTTTAGGGCCTCTTTTAGATAGCAGTAATTACCAAAAATATTTAATCTGGTTTGCTTTTATTGTCGCTTTTGATGCGTTGGTAGCCCTTCCGTTTGCCCGGCTCAGATTAACTAATCGTCCGGTCAAATTTGCGGTGTTGAAAACCTTGAGTATTCTGGTAAATATCATCTGTCTTTTCTTTTTTTTGGAAGGATTACCCCGATTGATCGACGGAGGTTGGGATGGAGGAATGACGATTTACGATCCCGAGGACCGAATTAAATATGTCTTTATTGCCAATTTTTTTGGTAGTGCGGTTACGTTGTTATTTTTACTACCCGATTATTTCAAAATCAAGTTTGATTTTGATAAGACATTATTAAAAAAGATGTTGATTTATGCGGCACCGTTAATAATAGTAAGCTTAGCCGCAGCGGTTAATCAACAACTCAATATTCCAATGGTGAAATTTCTGGCAACGGATGACGAAATGTTAGCGAAAGTGATCGTGGGAGAGTACAGTGCTTGCTTTAAGATTGCGATGCTAATGAGTCTGGCGATTCAGGCCTTTAATTACGCCGCAGAACCTTTCTTTTTTAATCAATCCGGACAAAAAAACGCTCAGCAAACCTATGCGGACGTAGGTCAGGCTTTTGCGCTAGCGGGAAGTTTTATTTTTCTGGGAATATTACTTTATCTGGATATTTTTAAACATTTAATCCGTGATCCAAATTATTGGGTGGCATTAAGGGTTGTTCCTATACTATTATTGGCCAACTTTTTTTTGGGACTTTATTATAATTTTTCTATCTGGTATAAATTGAGAGATCGTACGATGATGGGCGCCTATATTTCAGTGTCCGGATCGGTCATTACGTTGGGATTAAATTTTCTACTCATCCCGAAAATAGGATATATGGGAGCAGCTTATACTGCCATGGTTTGCTACGCTTTTATGGCCGCGGCAAGTTATCTGACCGGGCAACGGTATTATCCGGTTCCTTATCCGATTGGTAAAATGTTTACGTACATTACCCTGGCCGTCGGAGTATATTTTCTGAGTGAATTTTTAAAAGATAATCTTGGTCTGTCCGTTCCAGCTTTTTTGCTGGTAAATACTGTATTGTTACTGATATATACATTAACGATTGGGTTTATTGAGCGGGATCAATTGCGTAAGCTGCGGCGGCGAAAAGGTTGATGGAAAGAGATGCTCTTTATTAAAAAGAGCTTATCAATGTTCTACCGATAAAATATTACCCGTTAATAATTCTGAAAATTCGTTTAAAATCATGGCTGTTGCTCCCCAAACAGTATGTCCCTGAATATTAAAATAGGGTACATTTTTTAATACTATTCCATTCGGTAATTTTAAATTCTTTTTTTGTCGCATTGATTTTTCTAAAAATACTTTTAGAGGTGTTTCAAGAATGGCGTGTACTTCGGTAGGTTGGGGAATGAATTCTGGACGTTTATTCGTCACGCCCAAAAAGGGGTATACCAAAAAATTACTGACTGAGATGTGCAGGTCGGAGAGCTGTCCTAAGATGGCCACGTCACCGGTCGGGACACCGAGTTCTTCTTCTAATTCTCGTAAGGCAGCAGCTTTGGGAGAAGGGTCTGATGTTTCCAGTTTGCCACCCGGCAAACTGATCTGTCCCGAATGTCGGTCTTTGGGGTGAAACATCCGTTGAATCAAGACCAACTGTGTCTCTTTTTTTGCGTTTGGATACAGTAAAATAACGACCGCTGCTTTTCGTGCTTCGCCAATATTGGGACTGGGATAATCTCGTCCCACGTGAGCCATCCGATACTGTGCCGCACGCCCAGGAAGGGGGCCGGAAAATTTCTCCTGAATGGTATCAATTAATGCTGTTGTGAATTGCATAATCTTAAAACGCTAAATCAGAGAGATAGGTTTATGAAAAGTGATATTAATGAAAAAAGCGAGATTATCCAACGGACAATCTCGCTTAGTTTTTGAAAACTGTTTTTAAAAAGCTTCCTGGATAAGTTCTATTTTTGTACGATAAAGCGATTTGCCTTTGGCGTTGCTCCATCGGCAGAAGTAACGATCAGATAACTACCTACCGGCAAATTGTTTACGTTCATATCAATCTGATTCAGACCTTGGTGTAACTCATTTTCCTTGGAAAGAATTATTCGACCAGTAATATCCGTAATTTGAATACTAAGCATTTTTGCCCCTTCATTTTCTAAAGTAATATGTAAATCACCACCAATAGAAGCGACCATTGGGTTAGGATAATAGTCAATAGACGGTGTATCAATATTTCCTACAATACAGTTTTCTTTTAAAATTCTTACTTCGGAAGCAGTTGGAAAAGTATTAATGTGATTTTCTATGATTCGATAATGTGCTCGCGCTTCTGTTTGTCGAGTAGAAAAACTATAATTATTTGAAGCCCCGACACGAAATGCAGTTATGGTGGAAAAGTTAATTCCATCTAGACTCTTTTGTACTTGGTAAGAGCTGATATTCGAGCTACCATCACTTTCCCAGGTAAGAACGGCGTTGCAATAGTTAGTTTCTGCCTGGAAATCGATAATTTCTGCTTGTGCAGTACCGATCACCAAAAAGCCTAGAGCCATGGTTGAAAGGCAGTTTTTAATTTTCCCTAAAGTGTTTTTTGTAAAAATGAATTTCATATACAATCTAATTTAAACTGAACTTATGTCAGTATTTTATTTGAAAAAAATATTAAAATCTTACTACTTAGGGGAAGTGGTCCGGAGGGGGGAAGTAAACATTACATGGACGTTTAGGTAGTTTTCAAATTTTAGGCCAAATCTGTTCTTATCTGAACTAAGCAAATTAATACTATTATCTTTGATTTAATATTTTCTAAATATTAACCTTTATTTCAAACCGCTTTAGTGAACCACCCCAACCCAAGGGTAGGGGGAATTCTAAACGTTGATTAAAAAATAGCAATGAAATTTTTTTTACTCTGTTTATTTTTGAGCTTTGGAATTCATGATAATCTTCACGCTGAGGCTTTTAAAATCGATCAATACGATGTGGTAATTAATATTCAGGAAGATGGTTCTTTTCGAGTGTTTGAAACTATTTCTGTCCGGTTTTCGGAGGAACGCCATGGTATTTTTCGGTCTATTCCTTATCGTTATCGCGTAGCGGATTCAGGTGGCGAAAAAGCGATTCGTTCTACCACCAAAGACGGACACTATGAAATGCTGTTAAAAGAAATCAACGTACCAAATCATCCCTTTCAGACGTCCAAGGAAGGAAATCATTTGAAAGTCCGTATTGGTAGTCCTTCTAAAAAAGTGCGAGGAAAACAGATCTACCAAATTGAATATACTGTTTATGGTGCGATCAATCAATTTGCTGAACATCAGGAATTAAGTTGGAACCTAACGGGGAACGAATGGGAGACCTCAATTGACGAAGTAAGTTTTGAAATTAATTTTCCTAAAAAAACAGTCATTAACGAATCGGACGTAACTGGTTACACGGGCCGTCAGGGTTCTAAGGACCAAAACCTCTCGTGGAATATTTCTGAAAATCAGATTACGGGAAAGACGACCCAAAAACTAAGGTCGCAGGCTGGTGTTTCAATAGCTATTCGTTTTCCGGTGGATTATTTTTCTCGTACCGAAATACCACTGAAAGCTTATGCGCGGCAATATTATGTCAAAAATCATCATGCTGTTTTTACGGTGAAAAATAATACCGCCGTAGATGTATTGGAAACCTATGAAGTTGAATTTATAAAACCGACCAATGGAATTCATCGACTTTTTCCAGTTTTACCCCGAGTTTTACCCGATGGAGGAAGACAAAATACGATCCTGGCAGAGGAAGAGTTGCTGGCAGAAACAGTTCCCGCTCAAACTACCGAAATGATGGTCAATCGTCGCCGTAATATGGACTATATCAGTGTCTTTGCAAAAGATAAATCCTTCACGGGGACCGTGCGTTTTCAACTAAGTTATCAATTGTGGGGAACCGCCATGCAGCGGAGTGAAGACGCTGAATTTATGTTTGAAGTTGCCCATCTATCCACCAATGAGCCGGTTGAAAAATCTAGTTTTGAAATTCGAGTACCCCCAAATTTAACCATTGTTGGAGAAGCACGCGCAAGTCAGATTTCTGCAAATCAGGAAGAAAAGCTTATTGAATTTTCTCGGACGGATGACCAGCGGGGTTTGTCTGGAAAGACTACGGGTTCGCTTATTTACAATCCATCGTATCAAGTATATTTTACCACGGGTGCAGAAAATCTGGATTTTACGGCGGCTCCATTAACCGTCTATTCTCAGCATTATTATATGGAATATTTTAAGACGGATATCTATTTGGAAAAGGATGGTACAGCAAAAATAACGTATGGTCTGGAACCGAAATTCGTCTACGAAAATACCAACGAAAGATTTGAGCCTTATATTCAAAATCGGTATTCTAAAAAACTATACGAATTGCCAAATTACGGACTGCTGGCTAATACTTATAAGCCACTCATTAGCGAAATTATTAATCCTGATCCGGAAAAATATCAATTGATTAAAAATAAAGACCGCAGTTATTTTCGACTAAAATTTCCTGGTCGTGATCAGTGGGATCAGCCATTTACCTACAGTTATAAAATAGATGGCATCCAGATGACGGAAGAAGGCCTGTATAAAATTAGTTTTCCGGTGATCTATCCGGGAGAAGAGCCCGTACGGGGAGGTAGTTTTCGGGTACATTTTCCGGAGAAATTTGCTGCGCAGGAGGTTACGGCTTCCGCCGAAACTTCTACCGGACGAACGGTTGGTCGGATTAATATCGAAGATCAGGTGGTAACGGGAATCGTGGATGAGATGCTTTTGCCAGGGGAGTCGGTAGTGTTAACTTTGTTATATCCTAAATCTTATACAGGCTGGAAATTAGGAAGCTGGTTGAAATTATTAATCACTAATAATTTATTTTTGATCATTGCTTTTTTTGGCGTCATTATTTTAGCCTTGTTGTGGTATTTTTTAGGGCGGGACGAGAAGCATCCATTAGAAGTACGCTTTAAGCCGCCTGCCGATATTACCTCCGCCGAGGCTGGATTGTTATGGGATGGTAAATTACATCAGAAAGATTTGATTTCACTTATTTATTATTGGGCGGCAGATGGATATTTGAAAATTCGGGAGGAAAGGTTTAGTGATATAAAGAATTATATTTTAATAAAAAAAGCAGACTTACCCGAAACAGCAAAACCATTTGAACGAACGATGTTTAATGGATTGTTTGTGAGTGGAAACGAGGTCTCTGTCAATTCTTTACGAAATTCATTTTATAAAACATTAAAGAAAGCACATACCGAATTGGAAGAATACGGAAAGCAAAGTGGTTTTTATGTGAAGAATAGCCGTGGCTTTGGTATTTTTTTAATGGTAATCGGAGTAATTGGTTTGATAGGTAGTATTATACTTTTGGTGATGTCTTTCGGTAGTCAGGATTTTTCGGTGTCAATACCTTTGTTAATTCTGGCATTGGCTACTATTTTTTTCGGTTATTATATGCCAAAGAAAGCCCCTTTTGGAGCGGAGAAATTCAGCGAAATATTAGGATTTCGAGAATTTATCAAAACCGCAGAAATCGACCGACTCCGTGATCTGGCTACGGATGATCCCAAATATTTTGAAGGTACGATTGCTTACGCGATTGTTTTTGGTATGGGAAAAGAATGGGCTAGAAAATTTGCGGATTTATCTATACAAAAGCCCGATTGGTACGAAAGTACTTACGATACCAGCTTTCATCCCATCCTCTTTACTGACAATATGATGAGCAGTATGAATCGAATTAATACGGATTTAACTTACGTAAAACCAGCACCTTCTACCAGCAGTGGAAGTGGGGGGAGTAGCTTCAGTGGTGGGTCAAGTGGCGGTGGATTTGGCGGCGGCGGCGGTGGTAGTTGGTGATTTTAGCTGGCTTTATTGATAGATTAGTTAATCGGTGAAATTACTTAAAATGAAATAGCGTTTTGATGAAATAGCTACTTAAAAGTACTATTTTTTTATTTAAAATGGTTGTTGTTAAATTTACTAGTCCGAAAAGCATCCCGTCCGCTTACGCGGTGCCTTCCCTTCAGGCTGTACAAAAAAACCTAATAGATTTTTCATAACATTTTAAATTTATTTTTTGCTTTCAATATTTCAATATTTTTGATTTTCCGAGCGATTTGGCTGCTATAAATCGCGACAAACCAAAAAATGAAGGTAAAAAA
>CALLPK010000106.1 GCA_938015415.1 uncultured Saprospiraceae bacterium | reverse complement strand
AGCTGGTTTGCCTGTTGGCTAGTTGGCTTCCCTTTATCGTATTTCACGTATGAGAGAAGCTAACTAGCTAACCAGCAAACGGGCTAACTAGCTAAATTTATAATTCACTCATCTCAAAATTAAAAGTTACCGAACCATTGATAAATAAAATACTATCCTCATAATCAATTGTTAGTCAGCCTCTTTTAACGCAATAAAAAACAGCTTATTGAAGCGTCCCACAGGATTTTTTATTCCAGTAATCCACCTATAATCCAGATACAAAAAACCATTACCAGCGTATTGACTATTTTGATCCAGTTTCGTTTATTCATCCCAAGAAGATTCAAAACCAAAAAATTTACCAGTATCACTATTCCAACAATAACCAGTTGGCCCATTTCAATACCCAGATTAAAGGCCAATAATTGCCAGACTATTTGCTGCTCTTCGCCGGGCATCAAAGCTGATTTCAAAAAATTAGAAAAGCCCATTCCGTGGATTAGTCCGAAAAACAAAGCAGCGAAATATTTTATATTGAGGTCGGTTTTTTGCGTGGCCGAGTCCCCATCCGTCGCACTAAGGGTCCATAAATTATACGCCGCGGTTAACAGAATCGTGATGGGAATTAACCACTCAATAATGTTCGCGGGAAACTGAATAATATCCAGCACCGCCAAAGCCAGCGTGATCGAATGACCGATGGTAAAAGCCGTCACCAGGATCAATAGTTTTTTCCATTCCGCTAGTTGGTAGACAACCGTCAGTGCAATGACAAATAACAGATGATCGTACGCTGCCAAATCCAGCAGGTGCTCAAAACCGAGTTTTAGATAGAGGTTGAACATTTTTGTTGAATCGTTGAGTTGTTGAATCGTTGAGTTGTTGAAAATTTTATAAACGATTCAACAGTTCAACGAATAAACATTTCTAACCAGCATTTCCAAAGGCCTTCAGCACCCGCAGATGCGAACCCACCGCCGCGCGAAAAGTCGGCTGGTCGAAATAAGGTAAGTTAAATTCTTCCGCTGTTTTTTGTACTATTTTAGAAATGTTTTTATAATGAACGTGACAAATATGCGGAAATAAATGATGTTCAATCTGGTAGTTTAAACCACCCACAAACCAGGATAAAAATTTATTGTTACGGGCAAAGTTAGCGGTGGTCATCAGCTGGTGAATGGCCCAGGTATTTTCCATCGTGCCGCTCATGACGGGTTTATGGTGCGTGGGGCCCTCCACCACGTGCGCCAACTGAAAAACGATGGTCAGAATAAAACCGGAAACCATCTGCATTAATAAAAAGCCGAGCAACACTTGCCACCATGCGACGGGTAAAAGAAGCATTGGTAACAATAAGATGTAAAAAAAATAAATTGATTTGCTAATCAGCATCGTGATCAGTTCCCGCCGGGGATGATGTCCACTTTTTTCGGTTAGACCACTCCGGTTATAATGTGCCATTTGCGCAAAATCTTTTTTTGTCAGCCAGCTAACGGTAGCTAGGGTATACAAAAAAGGAGCGTACCAATGCTGATACTTGTGGTACGCATTTAACTTGCCGTGGGGCGACAACCGGATAAAAGGTTTGTCGTGAATATCCTCGTCCAGTTCGTATATATTGGTATAGGTATGGTGTAAAACATTGTGTTGAATATCCCAGGTAAAAGAGCTGCCACCGATGACGTTGAAGGAATAACTGAGTATTTTATTCCAAAATTTATTCTCGGAATAAGCGCCGTGCCCCGCGTCGTGGGCGACCGAAAATCCGATACCCGCTTGTCCCAGTCCCATCACCAGACAAAGCCCGGCCATCACCCAGGTCGAGAAGCCACCCAGCATAATGAGCAGATAAGGACCAAAATAAAGGGTGTACATACAGATGGTTTTGATGACCATCCGGTGATCTCCATTTTTGGACAACTCATTTTCCTGAAAATAAAGATTGACATTTTTTCTGAGCGTCTTAAAAAACTGAGAAGTATCGGGTCGGGCAAATTTTACACCTTGCATAGTTTGTTATTTTTTTTAGAAAACAAGAAGTAGCTGCTATGGTAAAGATAGGGAATTCGTTTTGGAAATCAACATGAAAAGCGGAAAATGACTCAGAACTTAAAATGGTTGATCCTGAAATAATATGGTTTGGCTAACGCCTTCAAAAGGGCGGGAGCATCCTAAACGGAGTGGCGTCGCCCAAAACAGAAAACCGCCGATCCAAATGAATTTAGATCGGCGGTAGCTGTGCAAGGGAATATAAATCTTTAATCGATCCGAAGGTCTTCCACATCCACGCCCGGATAATCGCTGGCATCAAAGGTGAAATTTTTATCGGTAAATTTTTTATTAGGAATTAGTTTATCAATTTTTAAAGTAAAGCGCGAACCATCGCGGCTAAACGCTTTGATGCTTTGTAAATCATTCTTTTTGATATCAAGGGCAATCCGAAATTTAAAATATTCGCTATCACTATCTACTGGTTTTAGTTCAATCCAGCGTACGGCCTTGCCATCTTCTTTGGCGACGGTCACGGGAGCGGCGACAAATTTCCCATCCTCATAAAATTTCAGAAAATTTTGGGGAGAAAATAGCTCTTCGGAGACTTCGTCCGGATCGATGTTATTGATTTGAACCAGTTTGGAAGAAATCTGGTGATACCAAAGCAACTTACCATCGGAGATAATATGCTGATCGTTCATGGTCAGATTGTAGCGATCGCCTTGCTTCTGTATGGTTCCTTTCTGGATTTCCGCATCCTCTTCGGGCATTTCAATGGTCAGGGTAAAAGCAGCCTCCACAGAAGTATATCCGAGATACTGATCTTTCATGGCTTCCAGGACCTTGGCCGCTGCCGGATCGGAGTCCTCGGCGGTGGAAAATTGATTATTCTGGGCAATAGCGGCAACGCTAAAGATCATGGCAAATATAAATAGGAGCTTTTTCATCTTCTTTTCAGTTTAATTCTGTTTACTTAATCCAGTCCGTTATTTAGACGCAAATATAACGTGGGAGATTAACAGAGGATTGCTGAGAAGTGTTAAGGAATCATTAAATTAGGGGAAGATTAATATTTTGGACTAACAACTTAGAATTTAATGGCCACAAATCCTATTTTTACCAAAAAAAATGGATACCACAACCAACGCCGGGGATTTCTACGACCAAACCTTCGCTCCTTCTCCCGAAGAAAAAAAAGAAGCCTTCCTCCGACAATTATTCGCCCGCGATGAATTATTCTGTTTTGCCTATGCAAACTATCTGGATCCTACCTCCGTCAACTATAATCTAACCACCCTCGTCGAAAAGCTCAACGAAATATCCCAACGCATTAAAACAGATATTGAAAACCATGATTGGGTGATTACGGAAGAGGATTATCTGGAAGAGCTGGTTGAAATGCTCAACGAAAGTTATTTTCTCAATATCACGCCGATGATTGAAAACTATTTTCAAAGCGGGAATCTATTATTGGCCCTCAGAAATCTGCGAGTATTAGAATTAAGCCTGGATGTCGATTGGGATAAAATCGCTCCTCCACCGCTCGCCGTTCTCGGTCCTGAACTCAACGAAGACATGGTAACCCACGAATTTAATTATTTATTGGTCTATTTTCATACGGGTATTTTTTCCGATGTTTTGTTGCGAAGTGCTAAAGAACTGGTCTGTAATTTTATCGGACATCCTGCGGCGCATTATCCGCAGACGGCGGCATGGGAAGAGATTGGAAATATGATTGAGGAACGATTGGTTAACGAATCAGTTTAGCTGTACCTCTTCGCTGTGGCCCGCACCTGACCCAGATACCCCGTTCCAAATAAATTTAAGTGTACCAATAAATAATACAATTGATAAAGTGGAATGCGTCCTTCGAGTCCCGTTTCCCAGGGATAGGTCTCCGCGTACGCTTCGTAAAAGACCGGATCAAAACCACCAAATAATTTACTCATCGCCAAGTCCATTTCCCGGTGCGCGTAGCTTGCTGCGGGATCAATGAGAACCGGTGTTTGACCTTCGGTAATCAAAAAATTGCCGCTCCATAAATCTCTGTGGGTTAAGGCGGGTGACTCATTCGGACAGATAGACTCGATTTGTAAAAACAGTTTTTCAAAATTTTTTAAATCGGTTGCTTCCAAAAACTGTTGATCTCTGGCCATTTTTATTTGTGGCTGTAATCGCTCATTTACATAAAATTCTGACCAGGTTGTTTGGTAATGATTGGATTGCGGAAGACTGCCGATAAAATTGTGATGGTCTAATCCGAAATGTTTTTGTGTTGTTTTGTGTAAGGTGGCGAGTTGTTTTCCCAGATTTTCCCAGCCAACTTTTTTTGGTGTTTCTGATGGGAGATATTTCATTACAAGAAAGGCGGTCCCATTGAGGTTACCTGCCGCAAAAACGGTGGGAATTTTTATAGTATTCGTGGCTTTTAATATCGCTAATCCTTTTGCCTCTATTTCCAAAAAGTCGGGAGTCGGTGGCCGTTGATGTTGTTTTAAAAAATAATCGCCCTCGGTAGTGTTGATCCGCCAGGCCTCGTTGATGTCGCCGCCGGCGATGGGGTGGTAGGAAAGGATGGTTTTACGTTTGAGGAAATCAGGTAGGAACTGCAATTTTTTTTGGTAAAGATAAAAATTTTGGCCTATCTTCGATGCGTAAGTTTGTGGATTAAATTATTTAGAAAGGAGCTGCTCCGTGGGTAAAATGTTTTCGGTAGAAGAGACATCATATTTACAAAAGACTTTATTAACCCAAAGTTCAAAAACGGTTCCTTCGTTTTCGCTTTTTCTAATTTGAATATCTCCGCCAAATTGGTGTAGTATTTTTTTAGAAATAGATAATCCTATTCCGGAGCCAACAAATTTATCCCGGGAGTGAAGTCGTTTGAACATTTCAAATACTTTACCATAATATTCCTCTGCGATACCAATGCCATTATCTTGTACTGAAAAGTAGAAATGGGTGGAGCTATTCCAGGTGTTGATTTTGATAATTGGAACTTCATTTTCATTAAACTTTATTCCGTTTTCGATTAGGTTTTTAAAAACCAGCGTTAGCGGTTGAGGAAAAAGAATTTCATCCGTTTTTGTGTCAGATTGAAAATGGAGTTGAGTTTTACTGGTTTCCGAATTTATCGCTAATTTTTCTTCCGCATCTTGTAAGATCATCGTTAATGGTTTCACTTTGTGGGAATTCTTTTTTCCAATACTGAAATATTCTATAATGCCTTTGAGTAAGGTACTCATCTGATTAGTACCACTTTCGACATAGGTAAGATATTCATTAGCTTCATCAATTTTATTTTCCTTTAATCGTCTTTTTGCTAAAGTAGAAAAACTCATAATTGAGCGGAGTGGTTCTTTTAAGTCGTGGGAAGTAATGTAAAAAAAACGCTCCAATTCTGTGTTGGCCCGTTCCATTTTTTGGTTAATACTTTTTAAATGTTGGGTTCGTTCCTGAACTTTTTTCTCCAGATCTATATTGAGTTGGTGTTTCGTTTCTTTTACTCGGTATAGCCAATATACCAAGACCCCGAGTAGAAAAATACCTAATAAGCAGATTAGTACAACGATGGTACGTTGCGAAATTATTTTAGCATTTAGAATCTGTTCTTGTTTCAAAAAATGATTTTCTTTTTCTTTTAGATCCAATTGGTATTTTGCCTCCATTTCCGCAAACGCTCCCATATTCTCTTTTTGGAGTGCACTGTCTTTTTCCAAAAGATGAATTTTGAGATGCTGTAAAGCCATCGCAGGATTATTGTCCAATTCGTAAATTTCTGAAAACATACGATGAATGGTCGCTAACTTTTCTTTGGAAGAAGAATTGGGAAAATAGTCTAACGCTTTTTTTGCGTAGATAAGTGCTGAATCAGGGTCACCGGCCTGTTTTTTTAACGCAGCGTATTTGAGGCAAATATTTGTTAATTCCCAAGTATAATTAGAGGTGATCGCCATTTTAAAGGCTTTCTCTAAATGCCAAGCAGCTTCGTCCAGGTGATTCAGTTTCAGATGAATTTCACCAATTTTTTTATAACCATATAAGATACTGTGATTATAATTCATCTCGGTAACCAGCGCTAAATATTTTTGGTAATAGGCCAGTGCTTCGATATGTTTTCCTTCCACAAAAAGAACATCCGCTAAATTTGTGTAACCAAAAGCAACTCCTTCTTTATCATCAATCATCTTACTGATCGTAAAACTTTTTTCAAAAGACTCCTTCGCTTTATTATAGTCTTTCACCGCATAATACACGGCTCCTATATTGGTATGAGAAATAGAAACACCCAAAGAGTCATTCCTTTCTGTTCTAATTTTTAAGGATTTTAAATGAAATTCAATTGCTTTGTCATACTCCTGAACGTTCCCGTAAGTAAGACCAATATTATTGTACAAATTGCTCAAATAACGTTGATCATTGATTTTAATAGCGAGAGTGGCAGCATCGAAAAAATATTTATTTGCTTTTTCGGCATCATTAATTTCAGAATAGGCACACCCTACATTATTAATGATTTTCATTTTAAGCGTATCATCATTAAATTGTGGTCGTGAGGTTTCTTCTAATGCCTTTTGACTGTAGCTCAGATAATCATCGTGGCTCTGCTCGTAAGTACTTTTGGCAATTTGGAGCAAATAATCTGCTCTGATAGTTGGATCTGATGCTTTATTAAAAATAGTTAACAAACTATCAACCTGACTGGCATGAACTGGGGAGAAATGACAAAGAAGGAACAGGCCAGAAAACGTTATCAAAAAAAGATTTTTACTAAAAAATGGTACATTCAAGACTAATCAGTTTTAAATAGCTATGTTATGATGATGAACTAAGAGGAAAGCCCTTTTGTATGGCTCTAAAGGCCAGATATGATATATTTTACAAATATCAAGCCATTAGGTTTTTTCGCACAAGGATTGATTTGCTCTTCGACCTTCTGACTTCCTGAAGGAAGAACCGCCACCCGCACGTGGACTATCGGCGAGAGCTATTATATATTTTATTCCTTTTTTGCTTGTTAGCAAATGGTTTACAATAAGAGCCGTCTTTCTATTAATGAGGGCGTCCTGGCTAAGTAGATTCGGGGTTTGGTAAATGCAAAAGTGAGTCGAAACCATCCGTTAAGAGGTGAGTTTTGGATTTACTTCCGGATTTGCGCAGGAAGTTAGCGACCGAAGGAAGCGTTCTGACTAAGTAAATACGGAATCAAGGTAAATTCAAAAACGCCTCGAAACCATATATAACAAAAAAACCCAGTAGAAGTAAATTCTACCGGGTGTGGTTCCTCGTGATTAACTCACAAGGTTGCCTCCTATTTCCTAATCACATACTCTCCAAGAACCGTTCCAATTCTACTTCATCGTACATTAAAACTTCTCTGGGCTTGCTGCCATCCGCTGGTCCGACGATTCCGAACGACTCCAATTGGTCCATAATTCGGCCTGCCCGGTTGTAGCCCAGTTTTAATCTCCGTTGAATCATGGAGGTGCTACCGTGCTGATTCTGAACGACTAAGCGTGCCGCATCGGTGAATTTTGCATCTAAATCGTTTACACTGATACTGCCACTACCGCCCTTTCCATCGTCGTCTCCGTGAAACTCCGGTAAAAAGAAGGGTTCTGGATATCCGGGTTGGTCAGCGATAAAGTCAATTACTTTTTCAACTTCCGGAGTATCTACAAAAGCACATTGCAGTCTAATCAGGTCACTACCAAACGATAAAAGCATATCTCCACGACCTATTAACTGATCTGCACCCCCTGCATCGAGGATCGTACGCGAATCCACTTTGGAGGTAACCCGGTAGGCAATTCGTGCCGGGAAGTTGGCCTTGATTGTACCCGTAATAATATTGACGGAAGGACGCTGGGTGGCAATAACCAGGTGAATTCCGACCGCTCGGGATAGTTGCGCCAGTCTACTGATCGGCATCTCAATTTCTTTACCCGCCGTCATAATCAAATCCGCAAACTCATCAATTACCAAAACGATAAACGGCATAAATTTATGTCCGTTGTTGGGGTTAAGGCGACGACTGACAAATTTTTCGTTGTATTCCGTGATGTTTCTCGACTTAGCCTTTTTCAACAGCGAATACCGTTGGTCCATTTCGATCAGCAGCGAATTCAGGGTATGAACTACCTTGGTCGTATCCGTTACAATCGGTTCGTCCAGTCCCGGCAGATAAGCCAAAAAGTGCGTCGCAATTTTGCTGTACGGGAATAATTCTACTTTTTTAGGGTCAATCATCACAAACTTAATTTGCGATGGATGTTTTTTATAAAGTAAAGAAATCAGGATCACGTTGATACCGACCGACTTACCCTGACCCGTCGCACCCGCGATGAGCAGGTGAGGCATTTTGGCCAAATCGGCTACGAATACTTCGTTGGAAATTGTTTTTCCAAAAGCAATCGGCAGATCCATTTTAGCCCGCTTAAACTTATCGGAAATCAGGGTTTCTTTTAGTGAAACAACCTGCTTCGCTTTGTTTGGAACCTCGATACCAATCGTTCCCTTACCGGGAATCGGGGCGATGATTCGAATACCGAGGGCCGCGAGACTCAGGGCGATATCATCTTCCAGATTTTTAATTTTAGAAATACGAACACCGGGCGCAGGTACAATCTCGTAGAGTGTTACGGTCGGACCGATGGTGGCTTTTATTTTTATAATCTCAATTTTATAATTGAGTAAGGTTTCAATAATCTGGTCCTTGTTTTGTTCCAGTTCTGCGCGGTCGATTTCTACCTTTTGATCTGCGTAGTCGTAGAGTAGTGCCAGTACTGGATGTTCGTAGGAAGACAATTCGAGCGTTGGATCGTACGGCTCGCCGTGGTCATTTTCGTGTTGAATGACCATGTCGGGTTTGTCGAATGGATTCTTGATATTTACGTCAAGCGGTACCGGGGCTTCTGTTTCCAGGCTAGTATTTTCTTCGGGTGTAGGCTCGGCAATTTCCAGTTCGGCATCTCCGGGAGTGAGCGAGTCTACTTTTCTATTTTTGATCCGTTCGCGTAGTTCCAGCGCGAGTTGTTGTGGCGTTTTGACGACTGGTTTTTCCGTTTCAGTGGCGGGCGTATCCTGCTCTAATTCCAGGGAAAGACCATCTGATTTGGGACCTCCAGCGACGGCTCCCTTGCTTAGGTTGCGGTTGGTAACGTCCGACTTGGGACGTAGGCCAACGTTAGAAGATGGATCAGGTAATGCTGCGACGGGTGGACGGGCCTTCGCTCGTTTGAGTGCTTTTGGGTTGGTGATATTTGCTAAAAAATATTTTAAATCCGACCAAAAACCGCCGGGAGTTAATTCTGAAAAATTAGGATTAAAAGCCCAGACTACGCCAATTAGCACGAAGAATAAGAGTAGCGTAATTGTTCCAATGGTACCAATGAAAGAAATTAGCCAACTGCTGACGCCTTCTCCAAAAGCGCCACCCCACGGGAAGGAAGAATTCTGAAAAGTAAATTCAAATAAAATAGAAAGAAAGAGTAAAAACAGAAAACTATACCAGAGCGTTAACCGGTGCTTGGCCAATGGTTCTTCTTTTACGAAGGACAACCCAATGACACTCAACATAAATACAAGAATATAAGAAGGCAATCCAAACCCCCAAAAGAAAAATATATTGGAAAAGATTGCTCCGAGTCGTCCCAGCCAGTTGGACATTTCTACGTCGCTTTGTAATAATAATCCCCACGAAAACTGCAGCACCCGATCCTGGTCTGTTTCCCAGGTAAAGAGGTAAGAACTAAAAGCGATAAAGAGGTAGAACGCAAAAAGCAAAAACAGAAATCCCAGGAGTTTGGGTACCCGGGCATCTAGTTTGAATTTTTCAAAATTAAATGATAGTTGGCTTAAGATGCCTTTTGATTTTTTTTTCGCTGCCATGAGCAAGTATATTTTCGAATTATTCCTGAACATATCAGGCGTACACGATGAGCATCGGTACGCACTAAGAAGCAATTGTTAAATTGCATCCATTCTTGATAGAGGTCGTCAAATTCAGTGTTTCATAAAATAACAGCGGAAATCTCTCGTGGAAGTGATGGAGGGGAAGTCCAAATGATTGGTTTTCAAGTTGGTTTCCTGCCTTTATACACTTCTGCTGATCCAGATACAAAAGGATCTATGTAGTTTTCTCAACGGTTACCCTACAAATTTAGGGATATTTCGGGGTAATTACAATGATTTAAGACAAGCGCTAGCTAAAAGGGTTGGATTAGAGACCCGAAAAGAATAAATTGAATATGTTCTGAAATCTCTACTATACTAATTGAAACTATTTAGTCAACAGTTCCAAAGGAACATCAGGTCTCTTAATCAATTCAGAAACCTGACTTATTTTTAGTGATAAAAGTGATTTAAATAAATGATAATTCGTTTTTTAATAAATAATTTCTTTTAGAATGCTGACTTTTCCGAAAAAAAGATTTTGTTATAATTGAATCGTCTTTACCTTTGGTAAAGATTTAATGCAACTATTTTTTATGAAGATTCAAACTGTTTTATTATTTCTTCTTTTCTCCTTAATTTCCACCGCCCAACAGGAATTTAACTCCGAAGAATTTTTTAACCCCCTCGAAGTGTACGACGGTGTGTCCGCTCTTTATTTACACGAGGTCATCGGCATCATCGAACTTGACGATGGATTTATTTACATCAATAATATTCATACCGTAGGTAATCAACCCCAACCAGAATTTGAGCAATCCTTTATTAAGAAAACCGATCCTTTTCTAAACGTGATGGATTCGATAGATACGCAAACACTCGGATTAGAAATACCCGGTTTGATTTTATGGGGGTTGACTCAGGATGCTCAGAATGACAGCTTACTGCATATTTGGGGAGGCGCCGAAGACAATTCTCTTGCCAATGGACGGATGAAAGACTTTTTTATATTACACACAGATTTGGATTTAGAAATTCTTTCCATTGATTCTTTTAGCTACCACGAAAGTTTTCAAATTCGTTCTCCAACGGTAAACCACGAGGGAAATATCATTATCTCGTTACGGACTTACGAAGAAAGCGATAGCATGCCCTATTCTAAATCTTTCATAGAATTTAATACGGAGGGTGAAATTTTAAATGAAAATAGGCAACCTGGTTATGGAGGGTCTTCTCAATTGACGCAATTGCCGGATCATTCTTACTTGTCGACGCTCGGAACTAACAGTATTGTCTTTTATGATCAGATGATGAATCGTATAGATGGAGAGCTATACGCTGATTTCAGAGATTATAATTGTATAGCCTTTCTCAATACAGCGACCATTGATTCTACTATTTATTTTGGAGCTGGTTGTCAAAAATCAATCACTGAGGACCCCGACGATCCCTGGTCTCCGGAAATTGGTTTTCAACACGTCGAACGATTATTTAGTTACCAAAATGGAGAAATTACACAAGTATTCGAAGAGGCTCCATATTCATCACTGGAAGATTTAAATGGACAACCGTCTAGTTATTATATGAATTTTAATGCTTTGAAATTCAACTTTGATGCGTTATATTCTGATCGTTTTTATACGAGTGCTTATTACGATAATTATTTTATAAGTCAAATAACACACCGTTTGAGTCTACACGCCTCGGATGAATCAGGTAATATAAGATGGTCAAAACATTTTTTCCATCCAACTAAATCTTACGAGACCTACCGGGTGAAAGCACTCAGAGACGGTGGCGTATTATTTTTAGTAGAATTTAATAACCGTAATCCTGATTTTTCCATCGAAAAGGATGTCGTATTTATGCGATTTGACGAAAATGGAAACGAATATACCGGAGAGATTACGAGTGTTGTTGATCTAAATATTCCTAGTCTGAAACTCTATCCCAATCCTGCACAGGAACTACTGCACATTCAGGTAGAATCAGGCCGTCCTATTACGGAGTTGGCAGTTTACGACTTAGACGGCAAACGTCTAATCCAGCAAACTAGTCAGTCTAGTTCTGTTGACCTGAACCGCTTAACGAAAGGGATGTATATTTTGGTAGCCAGCTTTTCTGATGGGACGGTGGTTCGGGAAAAATTTATTAAGCAATAAGAAATGGAAAATAAAAAAAGCACCGAAACTTGTCGGTGCTCATTTATTTGGTTTTGAGGCAAAAGTTAAGTTTTATAAACACTACAGTTTTAGTACCGTCGATTTCACCTCCGCACATTTAGGAGTTGTGTTACTCACCCGGCAAGCTGGATTATTCCGGTAAAGAACCTCAGACATTCCAGCGGCCATTGCCTGCATGGATTCGATATATGGCAAATAGATTTGTGCTTTCCCATCGGTATGAATCTGTGCAGTCCGGGCGTTTAGTTCTAGTGTATTAACCGAGCCACGACCCACAAAATGTATTTCTTCGTGATCCACTTTACCCGTTAATGCAGCGTTGATTTGTCCCGTAAATTTCGCATTAAGATTTTTTACTTCCAATGGTAAACGCAAATCAATATTTCCGGTCGCAGTGATGGAGAAGTTTTCGGTTGAGATCGGTTGAATACCATCCACGCGAATTTTACCGTTGAGTTCAAGATGTGTTAATTCGGGGTAGTAAAGATAAACATCCACTCGCTGATGGTCGAAAGGTCCGTTATTAGCCGTTTTAAAATCATACCAAACATAGAGCGTTTCGTCGCGAACTTCTGTGCGAACGTGCTCAGAAGTATACTCCGCAGATGACTGGACCTTAATCGCCGGACTGTCCGATGGTTCTAAAAAAATGCTGCCATAACCTTCATAACTTATTTTATTGAAAAAAGGAAGTGAGCGGGTTTGTACATCTTGCGCAATAACTTCTAAGGAGAAGAGCGTAGCGAAAAGTAAAAATAGGAATTGAGTTTTCATAACTTTATTTTTTGAGTGGATTGATTAGATTATTGTTGAATCGTTGA
>CALLPK010000105.1 GCA_938015415.1 uncultured Saprospiraceae bacterium | reverse complement strand
TCCTGATAGTACTTATAGTTTTGATCCGGCCATTGCGGGTGCGGGTATACATATAATCGAATATACTTTTACCGAAGAAAACGGCTGCGAAGCCGTGGTCACGGACGAGGTAGAGGTTTTTGCGCTGCCTACTGTTACTTTTACCACTCCTATGGACCTATGCGTGGACGCCGGGATCCAATCTGACCTGGGTGGAGGAACTCCTGCAGAAGGAATATACAGTGGTCCTGGTGTTATAAATAATGCGGATGGCACCTATGATTTTGATCCGGCTATTGCGGGTGCAGGTATTCATCCAATCAATTATACTTATGCTACTCCAGATTCTGTTGAGGTCTTTGATAATATAGGTTTTGACGCAGTAACAACCTTTGTAATCAGTGATGTAAGCAGTACAGTCATAGCCGCTGATGATTTTGTATTAGCTGCCGATCAGGAAATTATTACGGTTGCGTGGTCAGGTACTTACGCTAGTCCTCCTGCAACGGATGATTTTACGATTGTAATTTATAGTGATGGAGTAGGAATGCCAGGAACGATTCTAAATACAACTTTTATTGGAGATAATGTAAATAGAATAGACACAGGGATCGATATTCTTGGTTCTGATGTATTTAGCTATGAGGTCATAATTCCTTCATTCAATGCAACTGCTGGAACTAATTATTGGATTTCTATTTATAACAATACACCATCAGGAGCTACTTGGAGTTGGTCTAGAAAAGTGGGAGGAGGAAATGGAATAGCTTCTTTTGATCAGGGGAGTACCTGGACGCTCGCTTTAGGTGGTGAGTTTGATTTTAGACTTGCTGCCAGTGCCGTATCTTGTACAAATACCGCCACCGATACGATAGAAGTATTCGCTACACCAGATGTAAGTTTTACGGCTTTAGCAGATTTATGTATTGACGCGGGCGTGCAACTGAATATCAGCGGAGGTAGTCCAACGGGGGGCAGCTTTACGGGTACTGGTGTAACGGACAATGGCGACGGCACTTACAACTTCGATCCTCTAACGGCAGGAGTAGGAACCCATACGATCACATATATTTTTACAGATGGAAATAGTTGCGATGATACAGTTACCGATGAGGTAGAAGTATTCGCTATGCCAGATGTAAGTTTTACAGCTTTAGCAGATTTATGCATCGACGCGGGTGTACAACTGAATATCGGTGGAGGCAGTCCAACGGGCGGTAGCTTTACGGGTACTGGTGTAACAGATAACGGTGACGGTACCTACGACTTTGATCCTGTAGCGGCCGGCGTAGGAATGCATAACATCGAATATGTTTTTTCTAATAGTAATGGTTGTGAAGACATGGCTTCAGATATAGTAGAAGTTTTCAATTTGCCAATAGTTACTGAAATTCATCAAGATATTTCCGAATGTACCGGAGTAACAAATGGAAGTATTGATTTAACGATAATGGATAACGGTATATTTAATTTTAACTGGACAACGGTTGATGGTAGTGGATTAATTGCTGGTAGTGAAGATCAAGACAATTTATCTGCCGGAGTATATATGGTGACAGTTATTAACGAGATAACCTTCTGTGATACCACCTTAACAATTGAGATTATAGAAGAAACAGATTTAGAGGCTCCCGTTATCAATTGTCCACCTGATACAACGATTAGTTGTATCGATGATCAGAGTATTTCCAACCTAGGGATAGCAACAGCTACGGATAACTGTGATCCCAGTCCGGTGATTAGTTTTGTGGAAAATTCAAATTTAACAGGATGTAGTGGGACTGGACAAATTATCAGAACCTGGACTGCGATCGATAGTAGTAATAATAGGGTTACCTGTGAGCAGATCATTAATATTGTTGATAATGATGCTCCCGTGTTCGATATGCTTTCCACAGTGGAAGTAGTAGATTGTCCACAAAATATTCCTGTTCCGATTCCCTTAACGGCAACAGACGAGTGTACAGGACCCATCACGCTGATGCCAGAAATAACTACAGTTAATCAAACTTGTGATAACAATTTTACCAGAATCTATACTTACAATTTTGTTGATGACTGTGGTAATGCAACTATTTTTACCCAGACTTACCAAGTGGTGAGTAGCCCACCAACGCTTTTAAATGCGCCGCCGAATTATACGGTGGCCTGTGAATTAGATATTGTTTTATATCCTCATTTGGTAAGTGTAAATTCTTCTTGCGATGGCCCATTACAAATAAGTAGTGAGCTGAATGGCCCTTTTGGTGCAGCTGGATGTTCTGGTAGCACATACGAAGCGGTTTATTCTTGGTCGGACGGTTGCCACAGAGATTCGGTTGTACAAGTTTATACGTTAGAAAACGAAGGTCCTGAATTCGTTTGTCCAACCTCCATTTGTGTGATTGATTGTTTTGACGACTCAAATTTAATGCAAAACACATTTGATGAATACGCTAATTTGGCGACCGTAAACACCTCCTGTTCTGCGAATACGGTGACGATTACCAATGATTTCACAGAGAATAATTTTATTAATAATAATTGTGGAACGGGAAGTAGTGTTGCGTATCCAAACGCCTTAGAATACCAGGTTGTAACTTTTATTGCCACAGATGTCTGTAACCGTTCTACGACTTGTACCGCCTTGGTAGTAGTGGTAGATGATACGGCTCCTGAGTTTAATGGAACACCCGTAGTAGGCTTCGCAGATTGCGGAAGTGATGTACAGGCCACCTATGATAATTGGGTAGACGCACAAATTGCTCGCCTGGATGCCAATGATGTTTGTGGATTTGGTGGATCCGTAACATTAGATTACAGACCAGAAACGCCGGTTGTTGGTGATGGAATTTCCAGTGTTACGCCTGTAACCTTTACCGCTAGTGATGGCTGTGGAAATAGTAATGAAATTACCGTTTCTTTTGTAGTAGAAAGCGGAGGCGGTCCGGCATTTGCGCAAGTACCAGTAGATGAGACAATTACTTGTAACGAAATACCTGCTATTTTTGGAGATGTAATATTATATGAAAGTTGTAGTCCGGCAACAATTACCTTTGAAGACGTTTATGTGAGTGGAGATATTTTTAGTTGTGACAATCAGGAGATAGCGGTTTTACAAAGAACCTGGACGGCGACGGATGCGGCTGAAAATACCGCTACGGCGAGTCAACAAATTACTATAATTCCAGGACGGGCCAACGTGGCAGGAACCATATTTACGGAAGAAGACGAATTGGTCTCTGACGTTCATTTGGCCGTTTATTTAAATAATGGAATGATGGACGAACAGACGACAACCGAAGCGGGGACTTACGATTTTGAACTACCTGTGCAAAATAATTACGAAATAATACCGACTCGAAACGATCATCCTTTAAACGGAATTACTACCTACGATTTGGTATTGTTGGGACAGCACTTGCTAGAAATAAATACGCTGGAATCCCCTTACCAACTCATCGCAGCCGATGTCAATAACTCTGGTTCGGTGACTGCTTTGGACATGATTGCGCTGCGTAGAATGATTCTGGTAATCGATACTGAATTTCCGAATAATGAATCCTGGAGATTTATTGATGCAGATTATTTATTTCCAAATTCTGATAATCCATTCTTAACGACTTTTCCGGAATCACACAATATTAATGGTTTGAGTAATGATCTAATTCGGGATTTTATTGCCATCAAAACTGGAGACCTTAACCAATCGGTTGTTACGAGTCAACTGACCGAAGGAGAAGTCCGGGAAGATCGTCCCTCCTGGCTACTGGAGATGCAGGATGAATTATTGTATCGTGGACAAGAATACGTCGTTCCAGTTACGGCCCCTGAGGATGGAGTAGTTAATGGATTTCAATACACTTTGACATTTGACCCAGACTTAGTTGAGGTAATCGATGTTGCTGCTGGTTCGTTAAAAGGAATGAATGCGGAAAACTTTGGTACCCATGCGCTGGATCAGGGTTGGTTAACCACTAGCTGGCACCAGCCATATCCGGTGGATGTCTCTAAAGGAGATACGCTATTTACCCTGAAATTTGTCTCAAAAGAAAATATAGCTTTAAATAAATTATTTTCTATTAATTCATTGAAAACTCCTGCGGAGATGTATACGGAGTCGAAAATATTAAGACCTAGTTTAACTTTTAAAACAAAAGGAACATACCAGGTATTCCAGAATGTACCCAATCCATTTTCAGCCAGTACTACTATTGGGTTTAAACAACCAGAGGCTGGGACCGTTGGCCTGACCGTCTTTGATGTAACTGGGCAAGAAATTTACCGAACGGTAGGAGATTTTGAGCGAGGGTTTCAGGAATTTAAAATACAAAAGAAGGATTTAAGTGCCAATGGTATTTTCTTCTATCGAATTGATTTTAAAAATTATTCTAATGTGAAAAAAATGATACTGATCGAGTAGTGTGGTAGAGAGCATTAACTTTTAAACCTAAAAGGCGCTAATTTTATACAAAAATTAGCGCCTTTGTCATTTTTTTTGTACTTTTAACCTAATATTTGTCTAAAAAATAACCTTTGATGACAGATTCTTACCTCAAATTACACAAGAATTCTGGATACCCAATCACCTTAGTATAACAGTAAACCCTTTTTTTATAGAATTACTTTGATTTTTCCAAAGTGATTTTTACTATTACACAATTGTAGTAGGTAATTAACGGTATGCATACATTAAATTATTATAATAAGTTTCATATAAATAAATCACAATAGTATTTGGCCTTCCTGCCTCCTACGACAAATCTTACTAAAATGAACAAAACAATTACAAAAATCTTTTCAGCGCTCTGTTGCTGTATGCTATTTTATGGTATAAGTTATGGCCAAGCCGAAATTAGCCAATTGGACGGTACTTTAACCGCGTGTACAGATTTTCAAGATGGAGATATCTATACTGATTCGGGTGGATCTACTGGGGCTTACAGTCTTAATGAGTTAAGTACAACGATCTTTCAGGCACCTGCCGGAGAGACAGTCACGATTACTTTTATTAGTTTTGAAGTGGAAGCCTCTTCTTTCAGTGACGACTGTTTTGATAATCTCACAGTAACTGGAGATGCAAATGGCGGTGACGGTACTTACTCCGGAGATGATAACGATACTGGAGCCGCTCTCGAATGTACAGATGCCACGGATGATGATGGTGTTCCAACGCTTGGACCATTTACTTCTGAACCGGGCGGAGCACTTAGTTTCGCATTTGATTCAGATGGATCTGCCCAACAAGGCGGATGGACGGCCGAAATTACTATTTCTGCTTGTCCGCCACCTCCTGAAATTCCACAAACAGACGCTACTTTGACCTCAGGCACGGATTTTCAGGATGGAGATATCTATACTGATTCCGGCGGATCTGATGGCAATTATACTGCTGATGAGTTAAGTACTATTACCTTTCAGGCTCTTCCCGGTGAGACGATTGTGATTACTTTTACTAGTTTCAATGTGGAAGCCTCTTCTTTCAGTGACGACTGTTTTGATAATCTCACGGTAGTTGGCGATACAGGTGATGGAGATGGCACCTATTCCGGAGATGTTAACGATGAGGGAGCTGATCTCGAATGCACAGATGCCACGGATGATGCTGGTAATCCCACGCTTGGACCATTTACTTCTGAACCCGGTGGAGCACTTAGTTTTACATTTGATTCAGATGGCTCTGCTCAACAAGCCGGATGGACGGCCACGATTACTATTTTGCCACCTCCGCCTCCTGTTGAAATTCTACAGGCAGATGCTACCTTAACCGCCTGTACAGATTTTCAGGATGGAGACATCTATACTGATTCGGGTGGATCTGAGGATAGTTATGCTGTTAATGAGTTAAGTACAACCACATTTCAGGCACCTCTGGGAGAGACGGTTACAATTACTTTCACCAGTTTTGATGTGGAAGCCTCTTCTTTCAGTGACGCCTGTTTTGATAATCTCACGGTAACTGGCGATGCAGGTGGCGGTGACGGTACTTATTCTGGAGATGCTAACGATGAGGGAGCCGATCTAGCATGCACGGATGCCACGGATGATGACGGTGTTCCAACACTTGGACCATTTACTTCCGCACCGGGTGGAGCACTTAGCTTCACATTTGATTCAGATGGCTCTGCTCAACAAGCCGGATGGACAGCTACGATTAATATCTCTTCTTGTGAGGTTAATCCCAATGTGTGTGTGTTTACCATAGAATGTCCTCCAGCACTTAATTTGATGACGAACGAAGCAGTGCCGGCCGCACCAACTAATGCCGCAGAGTTTATAGCTGCGGGAGGAGTTATCAATAGCGCAAATTGTAGTCCACTTACCGTTACATCAGCCGATAGTCCAATTATGGGTGATATGTGTAGTGGAACTAATTTAATGAGAACCTTTACAATTACAGATCCTGCAGATCCTTCTAATAGTGAGACCTGTACTCAGATGATTGACATCAGTCCACAAGGAGATCCGGTGATTGTTGCTCCTGCGGATATTTCAGCTAATTGTATCGCTGATGCAAATATTAACCCAGCGGACGCTATGGTTACTACTGATGACGATGATGATGACGATGATAGTAATGATGCGGGAGTAACGGTAACGGCTACGGTAACTTCTTTCAACGGAGCACCTGAATGTCCTGGTTCTTCGGCTACAGTTACTTATACGGTGACCGATGGTTGTGGAAATATTGCTACCGATACCCAGGTAATTACTAACAATACTCCAGCTGGTACTGGTGGGCCGGTGATTACTGCTTTTCCTCCTTCTGATACGGTTGATTGTATAACAAATCTGGTTCCCAATTTTAATCTGGTAGAAGCAACGACTAATTGTGGTGGCCCTATCAGTGTAACGGCTACTGAACCAATGTTAATCAGTGGAACAGACAATTGTAACAATGCTCAGTACAGCTCTATTTATACGATAACGGATGATTGTGGCAGAACTGCTACCCGTGAGCGTATCTGCGTACTACGCAACGACGGACCAGAATTTGTTTGTCCAACTCAATTTTGTATCATCGATTGTTCAGATGGTACCGATGAGCTTCAGGCCAAATTTGATGCTTACGCAGATCTTGCTACGGTCAATACTTCTTGTGTAGGACAATCTGTTACGATTACCAATGACTTCAGTCAAAACAGATTCATCAACCAGAATTGTAACAGCGGACCATTATCGGTTCCTAATACACAGCGATACCAGATTGTGACCTTTACGGCAACGGCTTGTAGTGGCACAACAACTTGTACGGCTATCGTAGCAGTAGTTGACAATACTCCTCCAACTATTCAGGGTACACCTTCTGCCGGTGTGGTAGAATGTGATGATGACCTGCAGGCGAAGTTTGATGCGTTTGTTGAAAGTCGATTAGGCCAATTAGATGCAACGGATGAGTGCTCAATAGCTAATGGGAATAATAATAACGATTTAATCTTTTCTTCCAGTCCAGCTGCACCTAACACGGTTTGTGAAAATGGTACTGCTGTAACACCAGTAACCTTCACGGTGACGGATAGATGTGGAAATGCGGCCTCTGTCGTTGCTAATTTCTTAATAACCAATACTGACGGACCAACGGTAGCAGCTTTACCTAACAAAACGGTAGAATGCGGATTACCTTTAAATTTTGATACGCCAGTTGTCAGTGATGCTTGTGGTGAGATAACGATCACTTCCGAAGATACCGATGGCGGACCTGCTATCTGTCCAGCAATTAGTACGACTACCCGAACATTTACGGTAAGCGATGCTTGCGGAGGTTCTACTACGGTACAACAAACTATTTCTGAAGTAGATACACAATCGCCCGTTGCACCTGCAGCACCTGCTGATGTAACAGTAAGTTGTGCGAGCGATCTTCCTGCCCCGGTCATGTTGACGGCTACGGATAATTGTGTCGGACCAATCACTGTAGGCCCAACGCCAGTGATTACCCCAGGTGCTTGT
>CALLPK010000104.1 GCA_938015415.1 uncultured Saprospiraceae bacterium | reverse complement strand
CAAAATCACTTTCTGCCTTTTCCAAAATATCAAGATCCAGCGCGTACGAAGGAGATTTATCAACCAAGATTTGATCCGGTATTTTATTCTGTAAATATTGGTAGAACGACTGCGTCGAAGTAGCGTTCTCTTCTGCTCGTTGAATAATAGACTTAGCGGTTTCGGCGGAAGCATTTTCCAGTTCCATGACGGTACGAACCAGGCCTTCTTTCCACAACGCAAACTTGTCCGAATAAGCGGTGGCTCTTTGCTGCAGATTTTGAAAACCAAGCAATTGTAATTCGTTGGCCGCAAATATTCCGGGATGTCCCGCCAGCATAATTCTCAATAAAGAAGTTCCCGAACGGGGTGGCGCCAAAATAAAAATCGCGCGTTTATTTTTTTTACTAACTACCTGTTCTGACGATTTAGGAAGCTTTGGAATAAGTGTTTTAAAATATGCAAAATCAGCGGAGGTTAGTTTTGCAATTTCTGTTTTTTGGTTAACCGTTTTATTTTTTTGATTAAAAACACGATGGATCGCATCCGGATATTGAGATTCCAACATCTTACCATACTGTGCAATCGAAGGGGCCGTAAAGATGGTGACGATAAAAATCGTCTCTCCAATTTTGTCTTGAATTTTATTAATAAACTGAGCGGCTTGCAAAGAATTTCCACCCAACTCAAAAAACCTGTCGTGGATTCCAATTTGTTCTATTTCTAAAATTTCCTGCCAAAGGTTTGTTAAATATTTTTCCAAAGCCGTTTGGGGTGCCTCGTAACTGGTTTCTAAGATGGGGCGTTCACGAGAAGGCTCGGGCAGCGCTTTGCGGTCAATTTTACCAGCGGTTGTCAAGGGCATTTTATCTAAAACAACCATCGCGGCCGGGATCATATACGCCGGTAATTTTTCAGATAGTTGATCCCTGAGCTGTCCGATCGTCAATGATCCACCATTTTTTAATACCAGATAAGCCACTAATTTTTGGGTCTCAGAATTATCACCTTTTAGTAAAACGGCGGTATCCAACACAGCGGGTAACCCGTTAATTTTCGCTTCGACTTCTCCCAGTTCGATGCGATAGCCACGCAATTTTATCTGATGGTCTTTTCTCCCCATAAAGTCCAGATTTCCGTCGGGCAGCCAGCGACCAAGATCACCCGTGGCGTAGATATTTCCGGCGGGACCGAAAGGATTTTTAATGAATTTTCGGGCCGTCAATTCCGGGCGATTCAGATAGCCACGAGCGACGCCCGCACCACCAATAAAAATTTCTCCAGTTTCACCAGCTTCTACGGGTTGCAACTGTTCGTTTAAAACATACAAAAATGTATTTTCAATCGCTTTTCCGATGGGAACTTTATCGCCCTTAAAATCAGGCGTAGTGGTAAAAATAGAACAACCAACGGTCGCCTCGGTGGGACCGAATTGATTAAAAAGATTAGTATCAACAAATATCGAATGATGCCGACTGACCAGAGCTGCCGGGCAGGCCTCTCCGGCAACGCTTACCGATTCCAGGGTGTTCAATTGTTTGGATGCTGCTTTATTCAGCAGCAGGTTATACAGGGACGGAAAGGTAAGCAAATGCGATATTTGCTGATTATAAATAAACGAAGCCAGATTAGAAATATCTTTCTCTAGGCTTTCTGGGGCTATCACGAGGGTTCCACCGTCCAGTAAAGTCCAGTAAATGAGCAGGACGGCGCCATCAAAAGCGAAAGAATAAGCGTATAAAAAGCGTTTGACCGGATGCTGAACGTAGTTTATTTGCGCTTGAATCAGATTGCGAACACTACGGTGCTCGACTTGAACGCCTTTGGGTTGTCCGGTAGAACCGGAAGTATAAATTGTGTAGATTAAATTTTCGGGCGTCACGGCAATATTGGGAGCCGTCGTCGGAAAAGTGGCGATGGATTCCCATTGGTCCAGGCAGATGACATTTATTTCCGAATGGAAGGTGAATTTATTTTTTAAGGAGGTTTGCGTCAGACAAACTTGTGCCCTGGTATCTGAGAAGATAAAAGCAAACCGTTCGGTGGGCATGGCCGGATCAATCGGGACGTAAGCGGCGCCCGCCTTTTGAATACCTAAAATCCCAATAAACATTTCAAAAGAACGGTGTAAAGATATGGCGACGAGCGACTCGATGGTCATGCCCTGATCCACCAAAAAATGGGCGAGTTGATTGGCGCGCTGGTCGACCTGACGGTAGGTCATTTCCTGTTTCCCAAATACCAAAGCTACAGCATCGGGCGTACGTTGTGCCTGTGCTGCAAAAAGCTCGTGGATGCAGAGCTCCTCTGGTAATATGGGAAGCGATTTGTTCATAGTCTGTTAGTCTCCGCAAAAAATCAATCTCAATAATAAAGTTATTTAAAAACTTTAATAAGATTTAGAATTTATTCGGGGCAAAATTAAAAAAGAAAAATTATTTTCCGGGTCGAAATCGCTCAAACCAATGAGCAAATACGAATGTTGAGGGGAAGCAGTAAAAGTGGCGGAATTTCTCTGCTTGGGCATCCCTAAGTCGAGGACTTAGATTATAGCTGCAAATTACGAAAATGTAGGAAAAATCTACATACCCTTTTGGGGGTATCTTATGTATGGGGTATTTTTTTGATGTGCGGGTGTGCGGATTGGTGGATTTTTTGATGTGCGGATTGGTGGATTGGTGTGTTGGAGTAGCGGTATTTTTTAAATTTTTTTTGCTTGTAGAGCTGTTTCTACAGCAAGAGGTTTACCTACCGGAAGGTAGGTGTAAACAAAGGCTATTATTTTTGTTTGCTTTTATTAGTGGTTGTTGTGGTAGCACAACGGGGGATGTTTTGAACAAAAAAACCCCACAAGACAATATCCTGTGAGGTTTAAAGATCGTTTTAGATCTTAAAGGTGGAGCTGCAGGGTTTCGAACCCTGGTCCAGACAAAGCATCGAAGAGCTTTCTACACGCTTAGTGTACCGTTAAATTTTCGAGAAAAGAAGCAGACGCTACACCAACCATCTTCTTTTCCTTATCTCCTTAATTTCGCCAGTTGATCGGATCAGGTCAAGCGGCTAGTCTGAGGGTTTTGTTAATATGCGGCATGATGTGTATCAGACATCAACCATACGGCACAATGGTAGATAATTCCTAGAATTATGCTGCCATGGCAAAGCTACGCTCGCCAGTTAAATTTGTTTGATCGTTATTTGTTAACGGAGTAACCAATCGTGCTCCGACGTGCTTACTAGACAATATTCTTTCCTGTCGATTCCAGTCAGCCCCTTATTGAATAGGGTTTTTCACTCTTTTGTGAAAAGCTCTGCAATGATAACCACTTTTTGGGAGATTTTGTTCCGGAAATCAGTGTTGAGTATTGAGTTTTTGGTTTTTGAGGGCTCTGACCTGTGTAGAACCGATGATTTGATCTTTTCGTGAGGTTATTTAAAATGCGTTTCTGGACGAGCGGTCCAAACGGGCAAAAAAAAATCGCCTCAGAACATTGGTTCCGGGCGATTCAATTGAGAAATTCCAAAAAACTAAATAGAGCTAATTAATCACAAATTCTTTATTGATGGTAACCCCATCCGCGGTTTCTAGTTTGAGTACATAAGTGTTGCTCTTATTCAGTTGATCGAGATTTACTTCGTAAATGGTAGAAGGCAGCAAATCGCTGAGGTCTTCTTCCATTACAATGGTATTGTTTTGGAATATACTTATTTTGGTAAACTGGCTGCTCATGGCAGCAAAGTCAATGAATAGTAGTGTATTATCGTAATCGGAAAAGAATAATTTAGAGAATTCGGAAGCAGGTACGGTTCCGGTTGGTGGTGTGGTTGGATTGCCAGCAAAGCTACTTAGCGAGCAAAACATACAGGTCGCAAAGACCAAGGTACGTAGGTTCATGATTATTTTTTCTATGGTTATGTATAAAAAGTCAATTTCAGTATCAGAGGGAAAATGTGGGAAGTAGGGAAGTTGTATGCTGGAGGGAATGTTCCGGGAGATATGAATTATTGGGAACAATCTTAGTTAGGCAAGTTCCATGCCATTTCTGGATGTTTTGTGACAATTTTTTGGAAAATCATCTTTTATACATGGTCCTTAGTTGTTTAAAATTAATCCTATTTTTGCAGCTGTTATTCTCAATGGTTCGGTAATTCTTAATTCTGAGATGAGTGACATTTGGCTAGTTAGCCAACGGGCAAAAAACGCTCGCCAATTCCATCATTAATGAAATATTTACAAGAAAAGTAACCGAATCGTTAATACTAAGAAGTTGTTTAAAAAAAATAAGTCTCTATGAAAATTGGTATTATTCGTGAAGAAAAAAATCCCCCGGATTCTCGAGTTCCATTGAATCCAGTTCAGTGTCGCAAACTAATGCAGCATTATCCGGTAGAGATTGTGGTGGCCCCCTCTCCTTCCCGTTGTTTTAAAGACGAAGAGTATTTAGCCGAAGGCATCAAAATGCAGGCAGACTTGAGCGATTGCGAAATATTGATGGGCGTAAAAGAAGTACCTCCCACTGCATTAATTGCCGATAAAACTTATCTTTTCTTTTCCCATACGATTAAGGAACAACCTTATAATCGTCATTTATTGCAGACGATTCTAAAAAAGAATATCCAGTTGATTGATTATGAAGTACTGACCAATGACAAGGGACAACGACTGATTGCTTTCGGAGTCTTTGCAGGGATGGTAGGTGCGCATAATGGGGTAATGACCTATGGTCGGCGGACCGGTGCTTTTGACCTGGCTCGAATGAATAGTTTCTTTGATTACGAAGCGGCGAAAACCGCCTATGAGAAGATAAATTTACCAACCTTCCGAACCGTGCTAACGGGAACTGGACGGGTGTCCTCGGGTGCGGCCAGGGTGCTTGGAGACATGGGCATTCGTCAGGTGGCTCCCGAAGACTACCTTAATCATACCTACGATGAGGCCGTTTTCACCCAATTGGCTTGCCAGGATTATGTAGCCAGAAAAGATGGAAAAGATTTTGAAAACACCGACTTCTACGAAAATCCTGGTGACTTCAAAAGTATTTTTCTTCCATATGCCCGCTGTAGTGATCTGATGATCAATGGTATTTACTGGGATAATGCCGCTCCAGCGTTTTTTAGTCAGGAAGAGATGCGTCAATCTGATTTTGGAATTAAAGTAATCGCTGACGTAACCTGTGATATTGCTCCGGTGGCCTCTATTCCTGCTACCATCAAGGCATCGACGATTGCGGATCCGATATTTGGCTATGATCCAGCAACGGGTGAAGAAACTTTACCACACCAGCCACTCGTAATAGACATGATGACGGTTGATAACCTTCCCAACGAGCTTCCTCGAGATGCGTCTACCGCTTTCGGTCAGCAATTCACTGACCATATTATTAGCGCCTTATTAGAAAAAGAAAATAATCCAATTATTCAACGAGCCAGTATTACTTTAAACGGAAAATTAGGGCCTTATTTTGACTATTTAACCCAATATGTGAGTGAATCTATCTAAAATTCAATGCTACAGTTGATATTTTTTATAAAATTTCATCTACTGTAAAAAGCTTATAATCAATTAAATACACTGATTATAAGCTTTTTTTATTTTAAAAAACCATGTTCATTTTTTGTGTTTTTTAACTCTTTACGATCCTTTCCTCTGTCTTACCTTTACTATTGTATTCAAACAAAAACAAATTTATAACCTTCCAAACTTATTGTCATGAAAAACAAAAAAATGAACATCCGCGATCTTAAGATCAATGCTAACGCACTTCCTACCAACGACCTCCAAAGAATCAAAGGTGGAAAAAGTGAGCCACCTCCATTCGGTGTCGAAACATTCAGCAGCGAGCCACCTCCATTTGGTGTCGAAACAGGTATGTAAAATCACTTGAACTAGTATTTTATTTCATCTTTTTATTTCACCTTAATAAAAGGTGCCGAAATTTAAAAATATAAATTGCTTAAAATCAGCTATTTATCTTATTTTTTTGATAAATTTTACACAAAAAAGCATGTTCAAAACTTCGGTTTTTATACTCTTTTTAAACTACTTGCCCGTTGTATCTTTACAATTGTAAACAAGGCAAACAAATTTTTAACCTTCCAAACTTATTGTCATGAAAAACAAAAAAATGAACATCCGCGATCTTAAGATCAATGCTAACGTACTTCCTACTAACGACCTTCAGAGAATTAAAGGCGGAAAGAGTGAGCCACCTCCATTCGGTGTTGAAACAGGTGAATAACCACAATTAACTTTATAGCTGATTGATTTAACAAAAAACAATTTTTTAACCTTCCAAACTTATTGTCATGAAAAATAAAAAAATGAACATCCGCGATCTTAAGATCAATGCTAACGCACTTCCTACCAACGACCTTCAGAGAATCAAAGGTGGAAAAAGCGAGCCACCTCCATTTGGTGTCGAAACAGGTGAATAACCTAACTAAAATAGCACTTTGTACAGTGTACAACATTAGGTGGCTCCGTAATTCCTCTATAATTGCGGGCCACTTATTCACTCTATCGCTCAGTAAATAGTCAGTTTACTCAGCTATATAATTGGATATTTTAAAAGCGTCTGTATAATCTCAAAATCTTATTTAATCGTTTTAACTTTCAACTCCTTTCGAGTCCTCTAGTTTCTAGCTTTCTCTTCTTACCAAATAATGGAAACTGTCTTTCTCTCCAAAAACTAAAAAACTAGAAACCTACAACCTAACAAAGGTATAGTCACCTTATCGTTTTTACTAACGATATATAATATGATTACCTGATGGTTATCCTAGAAAAAAATTAAAACAAGTACATTGTTTTATTGTGGTTCGTACTTTCTAGCCTTTAGTACGGACCACTCTCTTTTGAATGCAGGTAGGTCAGTATATTTTTTTCAATTCTCGTCTCAATATTTTTAGCGTCAGCCTTTTCAAATTTCTTTCCGGTTAAAATTTCGTACAGCTCGATATAACGTTCCGATACGGTCTCAACAAATGCATCCGGCATCTCTGGCATCTGCTGTCCTTCTTTGCCCTGAAAACCGTTTTCCATCAACCATTCCCGAACAAATTCTTTTGATAACTGCTGCTGACGTTCTCCCGCAGCCTGTCTCTCCGCGTATCCTTCCTGATAAAAATACCTGGAGCTATCCGGCGTATGAATCTCATCAATCAAATAAATTTTTCCATCTTTCTTACCAAACTCATATTTGGTATCCACTAAAATTAGTCCTCGTTCAGCGGCCATCTGTGTGCCTATTTCAAACAGTTTTCGCGTGTAAGCTTCCAATTGTATATATTCCGCTTCCGGGATAATTCCCTGTCTGATAATTTCTTCCCGCGAGATATCCTCATCGTGTCCCTCCTCTGCCTTGGTTGCCGGGGTAATAATCGGTGCTGGAAAAGCATCATTCTCACGCATTCCTTCTGGTAAATTCACGCCACAGAGCATCCGGTGACCATCCCGGTAAGTCCGCCAGGCATGTCCCGTACAATAACCACGAATGACCATTTCCACCCGGTAAGGAGCACAAGCATGTCCAACGGTTACACTAGGATCGGGGTGGGCAATTACCCAATTAGGAATTTCTTTTGCCGTGGCCAGAAGAAAATGTGCGGCAATCTGGTTCAGCACCTGTCCCTTGTAGGGAATCGGACGAGGCAGAACATGATCGAAAGAAGAAATCCGATCCGATGCTACCATCACCAATTGGTCAGAAATGGTATAAACATCTCGTACTTTTCCCCGGTAAAATTTAGTTTGTCCGGGAAATTTAAAATTTGTTTCAATCAGGGCGCGATCTTCAATTGAGGACATATTCTTATATTTTTGTAATATTGGTTTGATAAGCTGAAGAAGTTATTTACAATACCTTAATTTAAATTCTGTTCAAGATTTGTTCAGCGTAATTTGCTTAAACAACTTAAAATATTCGCAAATGTAACTACTTTCTGTTTAGAGCTTATCTAAACTTCCATTAATTTATCTCAAAAAAAATATTGCATCCTCCTAACTTTTCAGACAATGAAGATGTTCAAAAGTTAGTTGAAATTTAAGAGGTTCTCCTAGCTACTTTTGCATCTAATTCTCTTTTCAGAGCTGCGGCCATTTGTGGTAATTTCTTGTGGTGACAGACTCTATACAATCTGGGTTCTAAGTCCATCAA
>CALLPK010000103.1 GCA_938015415.1 uncultured Saprospiraceae bacterium | reverse complement strand
GATTTCCTCTGGGGTTTGTAATGGACTCGGGATTGCGCCGTCGCGGATCGGCGAAGTAATCGGCATCACCAAAGCTTATTGCACACGGGTAGGTGGTGGACCTTTTCCAACGGAATTATTCGACGAAACGGGAGAATTTCTGCGCAAAGAAGGAGCTGAATTTGGTGCTACGACCGGACGTCCCAGACGTTGCGGATGGATTGATATTCCACAACTAAAATATACCATCATGCTCAATGGCGTTACCAAACTGGTGATTACCAAAATTGATGTGTTGAATAACTTAAAAGAAATTGCCGCCGCTACGCATTATAACTATGATGGAGCGTCGCACGCCGAATTACCTTACGATCTTTGCGAAGTAGAAATCACTCCCGAACTAAAGCATTTCAAAGGCTGGGAAAGTTCTCTGGAAGGAATTATGGAATTTGAGGAACTGCCCGCTGCTGCCCGCGATTTTCTCGCTTACCTGGAAAAAGAATTAGAGACGCCGGTTGCGATGGTTTCTACCGGGCCGGAACGCAAGAAGTTGATTGTACGGGATGCGAGTGTGGTAGCTTAAAAAAAGGCTATTGGCTTTTAGCTGTTGGCCATTGGCTGCTCTTCAACGTGACAGATAGGGTCTTATGCACCTAAGTGCAAGGTGGAATTTTTCAAAAAAACTCAAGCCACTTCTTTCTCTAAAAACGGAGACAAGACCCCTGGGTTTGCGGCGATAAATTCGTTGAATCGCTTCTGACTAATGACGCAGTATACCTTTTTACCAAATTTGCCGGGGTTATTGAAATAAACATGTAAGGTCCGGAAGAGCAGATAATCTTTTTCCTCCATTTTGGCAATATTGTGCCAAGGATAGCGATAGGTTTTAAAATAATTGGTGGCGTAAACAAAGTCAGCATCCATTTCAATTCTTTTCAGTCGTAGTAATCCCCAATAAAGGAATACTGCTCCCGCCAGAAAAAATAAAGTCAATCCTATTTTTACGGTCATATCCGGGCCCGCTCCTTCTTCTGCCCCTGGTACTACCCACGCAGCGATCGTAAAAGAGCCAAAAAAGATTATCCAAAAAATTGGAATAGCAAACTTTAGGATCAGCGTTGCATTGGTAGATATATTAATCATTCTCTGCTTCTTTTTTTCGTTTTGCCTCCATACGCTTAGCGATGATGATACTAATTTCATATAAAAAGAATAAGGGGATACCAATCAAAAATTGCGTTACTACGTCGGGTGGGGTGATAAAAGCTGATAATACTAAGATTAATACAATGGCGTGTCGGCGATACTTGCGCATAAATGCGGCGCTGATTAACCCTACTTTAGCTAGAAAATAAACCAGAATGGGGAGTTCAAAAATAATTCCTACTGGCAGGGTGAACATGGTTAAGTAATTTACATAAGAAGTAATACTCACCGTGCTAATAGCCCCGACATCGTAGCCAGCTAAGAAACTAACCGCTACGGGGGCAACTATAAAGTATCCAAAGCAGACACCCAATAAAAATAAGAAAGAACAGATGAAAACCATTCCACGGGCTGCCTGTTTTTCATTGTCATAAAGCCCTGGTTTGATGAATTTCCACATTTCCCAAAAGATATAAGGAAAGGAAATCGTCAATCCTAAAAAGAAAGAAGCCTTGAGATGAACAATAAAAGATTCTCCGAGACCAACGGTAATCAGATCAAATTTGGGTGGCTTAAAACAAAGGCCATCCGTTACGCCACAGAGCATTCGATAAGTTGGAAACCATTCTGACTTGGGCCCGGCGATCAGGGTATTGAAAACAAAATCTTTGGCGAGGAAAGTAATGATTCCAAAAACAAAAATACTGGCTACCGAACGGACAATATGCCACCGCAGCTCCTCCAGATGATCCAGAAAAGACATTTCCTTTTCTTCCGCAACCACGGGAAGATTATCCGGACCCAACTTATCTACGTCAACCTGGTCTAAAGGCATGTTTTTTTGTTATTTGCTTTTTGCTGTTGCCTTCTTGCGTTCTTTAATCGCGCGGTCGAGTGCAGCAAGAAGCAAGCGGCAAATAGCATATTTTCCAATAGTCAGATAAAGTTCTATCTAAGATCCAACTCCTGATTGGCGTAAGTTCTTAAACAACTTCTTCTGTAAAAATACCAACTTCTAACAACAACGGGAAGACCATCTGCTGATCTTCCCGTTTTTTGACATCAAAAGTACTTCCTTATCTACCCGCCCGTCCGCTTACGCGGTGCCTTCCTTTGTCGTATGGTGCACTCCACACTCGCTTTAGTTCGCTTCGCTCATGGATCTCCTTCGTCGATCTCGCGATTCTCTCACTTGGCGTATTGTCATACGCCACCCTTCGGGATCGTTCGTTCACCTCCTTCGTCGAGATCAGTCAGTTATCTACGACTTCTCAAGCGGATGATGGGACAAATGATTTCTTCCAGCGAAATACCACCGTGCTGAAAGGTATTATTATAGTAGTGATTATAGTGATTATAATTATTTGGGTAGAGGAAAAACTTATCTTCCTTTGCAAAAATAAAGGTAGAACTCACGTTAGGTCTCGGTAAACCTACTTTTTGCGGATCTCGGAAATCGAGTACATCCTTTTTATCATAGTCTAAATTTCTACCAACTTTGTAGCGTAGATTAGTTGTCGTCTCTTTATCGCCGATTACCCGGGAAGGTTGTTTAACGCGAATAGTTCCGTGATCGGTGGTGATAATCAGGTGGATATCCCGCTCCGCAATTTTTTGTAGGGCAGACCAGATAGGGGAGTGGATAAACCAGGATTTGGTTAGGGAACGGTAGGCTGCCTCGTCACCCGCCAATTCTTTAAGTACTTCCATCTCCGTTCGGGCGTGAGAAAGCATATCAATAAAATTATAAACCAAGGCGGAAAAGTCGTTATTCAGGTAATTATGAATATTATCGTTAAGCGTTTTGGCTTTGCTTACGTTGGTCACTTTAAAATAATCCCACTTGATCTCCTTGCGGAAAGTTCGATTTATTTGTTCGCCTAACAAGTCCTTTTCGTGCAAGTTTTTCCCGCCTTTTTCATTATCATTAAACCACCAGTCGGGGTAGTGTTTGCTAATGTCTCCTGGGGTCATACCTGCGAAAATAGCGTTGCGACTATATTGGGTCGTAGTAGGTAAAATACTGTAGAAAAAGTCTTCCTCTTCGACCCGATAGAGTTCAGAGATGATGGGTTCGATTACTTTCCACTGGTCGAAACGCAAATTATCGAGTAAGAGCATCACGGTGGGAACACCATCCTCTACGGTAGGAAAGACTTTTTTACGGAGCAAGTTATGGGACATGGTGGGTCCATCATCTTCGTCCTTATTATTTATCCAGGTTTCATATTTTTTGACGACAAATTTGCTGAAGCCCGCATTGGCTTCTGTTTTTTGCATGGATAGGATATCGCCAAGTTCTTCTGCCTGTGAAGAATCCATTTTTAGTTCCCAATTGATAATCTTTTTATATGTCTCGGTCCACTCTTTATAATCTAGTCCGCTGTTGATATCCATCAGGATTTGACGAAAATCCTGCTGGTAACCAGAAGCTGTTTTTTCCCGAACGAGCCTTTTATTGTCAATAATCTTTTTCAGGGTCAATAAGATCTGATTAGGATTAACGGGCTTTATCAGGTAGTCTGAAATTTGCGAACCGATGGCTTCTTCCATTACGTTCTCTGCTTCGTTTTTAGTAATCATGACTACGGGCAGGGTAGGATTGGCGGTCTTTATTTTTGTGAGCGTTTCCAGTCCGGTAATTCCCGGCATGGATTCATCCAAAAAGACCACATCTATATCGTTGGCGTTTTCACATTCTTCGAACGCATCATACCCGTTACTAACGGTGAGAACGTCGTACCCCCGTTTTTCTAAAAACATTATCTGGGGCTTTAATAAATCAATCTCGTCGTCGGCCCAAAGAATTTTAATTTTTTCCATTTGTTATTTTTAAATATGTAAAGGAATAGTTAGTTAAAATGTAATGGTATAAAATTATAAATGAAAATTTATGGAAAATGAAAAAATCAGCCTTAGATATTAAAAAATACCAGACTAGCTGGAAAGATAAACATTTAACGAGTGTTAAGGTCGGGTTATTTTAGACAAATCATTTCTTCTGGTTATTCTAGAATAAATTTTAAATGACTGGTCCGTAATACGGGAAATTTTTCAATCAGATTTTTTAAAAAACAACTACAGATGCAACCAAAATTAAACAAATACCGTCTTTCCTGGACAAAAGGCAAAAAAAGTTTTGCCAAGTCTCGCTTTAATGCGGTTTGACATAGCATTTAGGTAATACGACCGTTATATATAAGAGATTTTGTATCTTTGTGCCCGGAAGGAGTGAGCTATTTTTAATATTCTCTACTTTTCCCTTCGATAAAATATGAGCAAAAGCAAAATATTCAACGATCCGGTCTACGGATTTGTGACCGTACCTTACGGTATTCTCTTTAATTTAGTAGAACACCCTTATTTTCAAAGGCTAAGACGGATAAGTCAATTGGGTTTAACTTCCTATGTCTATCCGGGTGCTTTGCATACCCGTTTTCACCATGCGTTAGGCGCGTTACATTTGACAAGGGAGGCAGTTAAAGTGCTGAGAGACAAAGGGGTAGAGATTTCTAACGAAGAAGCGGAAGGAGTCGCCATTGCTATTTTGCTGCACGATATCGGACATGGTCCGTTTTCTCATGCATTGGAACACACGCTGGTGAATCTACACCACGAAGAACTCTCCTTACTTTTTATGGAGGATCTTAATAAAGCCTTTGATGGCGCCTTGAAACTTGGTATTCAGATTTTTACCGATCAGTATCCTAAGCACTTTTTGCACCAACTGGTCAGCAGCCAGCTGGATATGGATAGAATGGATTATTTAAACCGGGATAGTTTTTTTACCGGCGTATCTGAAGGAGTGATCGGTTACGACCGAATTATTAAAATGCTGAATGTTGCCAACGACGAATTGGTGGTCGAGGAAAAGGGGATTTATTCCGTTGAAAAATTTTTGATCGCCAGAAGGATTATGTACTGGCAGGTTTATTTACATAAAACATCCCTGGGGACCGAGCAAATGTTGATCCATACATTACTCCGCGCCAGAGAAGTATACAACCGGGGAGAACGCTTCGCGGTTTCGGAACATTTGACTTTTTTCATGGATGGCAAAGTGCCTACCGAAACGCGGGGAGATAAAGCAGTTTTGCGGGGACATTTTGCAAATCTGGATGACGTAGATATTTTATATGCGATCAAAAAATTTACCAAAAGTAAAGATCAGATTCTGGCATTTTTGGCGAATGGTCTACTTAATAGAAAATTATTTCGCGTGGAATTAAAAAAAGAGCCCTTTGAAGGTGACTATTTAAAAAATGTTCGTCAAAAAATCGCTTCCAAATTTAGTTTGGAAAATCGACCGGACGAAACAAAATTTTTAGTTTACTACGGAACTGAGTCGAATAATGCTTACAATGCCCTGAAAGACGAGATAAAAATCCTATCTAAAGACGGAAGTGTAAAAGCTTTGTCGACCCTTTCAGAACATAATTTATCTTCAGGCATTATAAAGAAGTATTTTTTGTGTTATCCCAAAAATTTGATTTAACTTTGCAGCCGAATTGAGGAGGTATAGAAAAAGTGGCGGAAATTAAAAAGTGACAGAGAATAAGAAAAGGGTTACGAAACGGTGAGCCCATTTCCAGAATAAACATATTTTTACATAAATAATTTTTTTAATCAAAACCAATAATTTCACATGAAAAGATTGAACGTTATCCTTTCAGTAGCATTTATGCTTTTTGCTTGTGCAGCATTTGCCCAGCCAGAAGTAGAAATTCCAAACCAGAAGCCTGGTTCTTGCTACGCAAAATGTCTTATCGCTGATGAGTACACTACAGAAACTGAGCAAATTCAGGTAAAAGCTGCTTCTACTCGCGTAGAAACTATTCCTGCTGCTTACGAATCCGTATCTGAGCAAGTATTAGTAAGAGACGCATCCAGCCGTATCGAGCGTGTTCCTGCAGAATACGAAACAATTACTCAGTCATTCGTTAAAGGTTGCCCATCTGGTTACGAACCAGAAGGTGGTGCTTTAGTTGCCGGTGGTAACTGTGTTCGTTTTATTCCTATTCCTGCTGTTTACGAGACAGTAACTGAGCAAGTATTAGTAAAAGATGCTTCTACTCGTTTAGAAGTTGTTCCTGCACAGTACGAAACAGTAACTGAGCAGATCGTTGCTAAGCCAGCTTCTTTCCGTACAGAAACTATTCCAGCGGAATATGAGTCTATGACGGAGCAAGTATTAGTAAAAGAAGCTTCTACTCGTATCGAGAGAAGACCTGCTAGATACGAAACTCAAAGCGAGCAAATCGAAACTGCACCTGCTGCTACCAAGTGGGTAAAGAAGAAAGCTGACCGTAACTGTTTATCTGCTGACCCTAACGACTGTTTAGTTTGGTGTTTAGTTGAAACTCCTGCACAGTACCGTACTGTAACTAAGAAAGTACGTGTTGGTTGTGATGACGGTTGGACTGACAACGGTGACGATTGTATCAAAACTGTTGATATTCCTGCTGAGTATACTACTCGTACTTACAACAAGTTGAAGACTGCTGCTTCTACGCGTCAGACTGAAATTCCCGCACAGTACAAGTCAATCTCTAAGACAGTTGTTAAGACTCCTGCTCAGACTCGTACTGTAGAAATTCCTGCTGAATATACTACCCGTACTGTTCGTAAATTAAAGACACCTGCGTCTACTCGTACTGAAACTGCTCCAGTTATCATGGGTAGCTACACTACGACTCAGCGTAAAGGTTGTCCTTCTGGTTACACAGAAGACACAAGCGGTGCTGGAAGCGGAGACTGTATCCGTTCTACGGATATTCCTGCTGAATACACTAGCCGTTCTTTCCGTAAATTAGCAACTCCTGCTTCTACTCGTACCATTGATATTCCTGCTGAGTACACTACTGTAACTCGTCGTGTATTGGTGAAGAAAGGTGGATTCACTGAGTGGAGAGAAGTTGTTTGTGCTGACCAGGTAACTAACGTTACTGTTCGTAAGATCCAGGAAGCTTTACGTAGCCGTGGTTACGATCCAGGACCATCTGACAACGTAATGGGTGCTAGAACTAAAGCTGCTTTAGTTAAATACCAAAAGGATAACAACTTACCAGTTGGTAACCTTGACGTAGAAACTATGAAGTCTTTAGGTGTAAGCTACTAAGCAAAACATCAAAGAGCCTCAGTAGAGGTTTCTGAATATAAAAATCCCATCTTGGCTTTTGCTGAGATGGGATTTTTTCTATTTAGCAAATTAAGATTCCGAAAGGCAATATTTTTTTTACTTGCGGAAAGTGGTTATATTTGGGTACATTCCGTAAGTAAATAATAAATTTAATGATCACCGGACGAAAAGAAGAACAGGCCATATTGAGAGAAGCACTGCGCTCATCGGAGGCAGAAATGATTTCTGTGATTGGTAGGAGAAGAGTGGGTAAGACTTATCTGGTCAGAACGGTATACGAAGAGAATCTGGTATTTGAGATGTCAGGATTGCAGCAGGCAAATAAGTCAGAACAACTTAGAAATTTTACCAACCAACTAAGAAAGTATTCAAATACCAAGGTAGCCATTTCGCCACCTAAGGATTGGCTGGAAGCTTTTTTTATTTTGACAGATTGGTTAGATCAACTAGACTTTTCAGAGAAGAAGGTGGTTTTTTTTGATGAGGTACCCTGGATGGATACGCATAAGTCGGGCTTTTTGATGGGACTCAGTTATTTTTGGAATTCGTGGGCGGTCAAAAAAAATATAGTAGTGGTGATTTGTGGATCAGCTGCTTCCTGGATGATTCAGAAAATTTTAAGAAGCAGAGGAGGTCTGCATAATCGTGTAACAAAGCGGATACGCTTAAAACCATTTTCTTTAGCTGAGTCAGTTGAGTTTTTATCAACCAGAGGGATCAAATTTGAGTATTATCAAATGTTACAACTGTACATGGTGATGGGAGGTATTCCACATTATCTTAAAGAGATTGAAAAAGGGAAAAGCGCCACACAGAATATTAG
This sequence comes from uncultured Saprospiraceae bacterium, assembly GCA_938015415.1. GTDB lineage: Bacteria > Bacteroidota > Bacteroidia > Chitinophagales > Saprospiraceae > JALZUU01. The sequence continues at coordinate 32,931 of CALLPK010000103.1, read as the reverse complement.
TAAGATTTGTTTTAGTGAAACAGGATTGTTAAGAGATGAGTTTCTTAGTTTATACCCTGCGCTTTTTGAACATTCTGCATATCACACAAAGTTAGTTCGTATACTGGCCAGTAAGCCAAATGGATTAACTAGAACTCAACTGATCAAATATTCAAAAATAAATGACAGTGGCAGGATAACCAAGGTTTTGGAAGAGTTAGGAGAGTCGGGTTTTGTGACTGCTTATCCAGCTTTTGGAAAGAAAAAGAAAGGGAAAATATACCGGCTGACTGATGAATATTCAATTTTTTATTTACGCTTTATTGAGCGCAACGCACTGGAGGCCGAAAGTGTATGGCTTAGTTTATCACAAACTCAAACGTATAAAATATGGTGTGGTTACGCATTCGAAAATATTTGTTTAAAGCATACGAAGGCTATTCAAAAAGCATTAGGGATCGAAGGAGTTTATACTCGTACTTCCACTTTTTATAGACCAGGTATTGAAGAACAGTCAGGTGTACAGATTGACTTATTAATTGATCGGAATGATCAGACGATTAATTTAGTAGAAATAAAATTTTATAATGGTACTTTTTCCATCTCAAAAGAATATGCTAATAATTTACGTAAGAAGATAGAAACTTTTAGAGAAGTTACTAAAACCAAAAAACAGATTTTTTTAACTTTAATTACTGCCTTAGGATTGAAGTCCAACACAAATAGTATTGGTTTGATCGATCAGGATTTTTCAGCAGAAATTTTATTTGAAAAAAATCAGTAATAAACGCTTAACCTTTAAATCCTCCGTTGATCCTTCAGCACCTGATACTGGTTAACGACTTCTTTATCAACTTCAATCGTCAGTAAATAAACGCCTTGCGGGACGTTGCTCATATCAATTGATTTTTGGTAATTACCGGATTTTTGGTCATCGTAGCTGCTATGTGATACCGCCTTATCGTTGAACCCGGTTAACTTGATCGTCACATTACTTTTTTTGTTTAGTTCGTATCGCACTTTTAACAAACCAGAATTAGGGTCTGGTGTAATCTTAGGATATTTTTCCCATTGGGCTGCTAGTCCAGCCGACTGATCTACCGCAAATATATTTTCCTTCCCGTTTGGGGCAATTGCTTTGAGTCGATACTTGAGGGTGTTCAGAGAAACTGTGGGATCTATTTTATCCAGAATTTGGTAATTATTAGTATTATTTCCTTGAGATCCAGTACCCTGTAATTTTGCAATGGTACGAAAAGCCTGACCGTCATTGGATCTTTGTATTTCAAATTGATAGGGTTTTCCAGAAGATTCTCCTTTTACTTCCCATCTGATGGCCAGCTGAGTAGCGGTAAGATCGGCCCGGCAGTTTGAAATGGTTGCAGGAACAAATACGGGTGCAGGTGGAGTTTCGACTTTTGCCGCTTTTTTAGCCACCGGTGGTTTGGTAACAGGGATCTCTATATTTTCAGATACTGGTGCGGCAATTCTTTGCGGGTTAGGTCTTACGGCGGCGATCGCTGGTTCAGTTTTTTGTATCGTTTCTTCCGGTTCACAATCCTCCTCTACGGTTTCGTGTGCTGGAGCAACGACTGGTGAAGGGGCCGTGGTGACGGGAGACAAACTGGCAACAGCTGTAGCCATTGGATCAGCGGTAGCGTAGGTATCCTGGTATTTTCTGTCAATGTACAAAACGGGGCCATTACTGGGATCCCAGATTTTGAGATTGGCTGGTGGTGTAAAAACATCGTAAGCGTCGACCGTTCCTACCTCGTCCGCATTATTGGTTTCTACCGTCCGAATTTCAATATTATGTTCACTAACAAAAATCCATTTAAACTGATTAAAACTACCGCTATTGCGCGTCCAGGATTTATCATCATTATTCCTGCGCAGGGGAGCACCCCAGCAACCTTCACCGATATAAACCGTGCCCTTAAGGTCGTCCCGGATAAATCCCATTTCGCTGCCCGGGTCCTTGCTGGGCCGTATGGGCCAGGTAGTTTTCACCGTATGGGCATCTGATTCTACCACCATGTCAACGCCATAATCATAAAAAGGAATACCCCAGTTTTTGTACTGTGCATTCTGCTCTCGCTTTGCACGTGTGTGCGGTCGAATGGCAAAATGGTACTGAGCAAATTTCCAGATCATCTGATCGTTTCGTAAAAGGTCATCCTTTAGCCATGCTCCCTGGTTACCACCACTGGCAATCAGTGAATTCAAAGTATACACCCGGAGTAAATTTCCACCGAGATTCAAAGCATAATAAACTTTAGGGTTTTCTACATCAAATAAATCTACGATGGACTCATTTGAATATTCGTGATTACCACGAGCGACAATTAATGGCGTCAACCGACCATCTTTTCCTACGGTATATTGCCAGTCGTCAAACCAGTATTTCCATTCCCGGGCCTTATCCGATCCCGTCATATCGCCACCAAACATTACGCAGTGGGGCCGTAACTTACTGACCAGTTTATTCGCATTTTGTCGTCCGGTCCGGTGGTTACGGGAATCTCCTCCGGCGATGATGCTCAGGCGTTCGTACGGATGATCGGGAGCCGTTCGAAAAGACATCGATTTACTAACCCCTTCACTATCTGCGATGATAAAATAATAAACCGTATTTGGCTGCAATCCACGCAGGCGGACAAACTGATTATTCATTCCTTTGGCCGTAACGGTCCGGTCAGGATTTTGTGACCAGGTATAAGACCGGGTATCCGAGCCATGTTCGTAGATATCGTAGTAAAGGGTAGGATTATTACCGGAAATCTGATTCCAGCCAATGGTCATGGTGGTCGCAGGATCGTTGCGCCACATGCAGCGGTATTTATCCGTTTTCGCAAATAACTCATTAGCAAATCCCGTCAATATCAAAATAACAACAAAGCGAAAAATCGATGAATACATATCTGTATTTTATTTTTTTTCAAATGTAATAAGAAAATGACTAAATCAAGTCTTTGAACAACTTCTTTTTAAATAACTAAATAAAGGTATTTGGGTAGATTTTAGTATGTAAGGTTAGCTTTTAAGGAAAACCTTTATAGCCATTATACGGGAGCTACTTAAAAAATGTGTCGGATTTTAACGCTTCTTTTCCTTCGAAACTTCGTACCTTTGCCCCAGTATTTTAATTTCCCTGCCAAATTTTTTATAACTACCTATTAAACTTTATTCAAACCTTATCAGTTATGAGTGATTCCACTATTTTTGGACTAATCGAAGAAGAATTACAACGCCAGCGACACGGAATAGAACTGATCGCATCTGAGAATTTTACCAGTCAGGAAGTGATTCAGGCCATGGGAAGTTGTTTGACTAATAAATACGCAGAAGGATATCCGGGTAAACGTTATTACGGAGGCTGCGAGGTTGTTGATAAAATTGAACAACTTGCGATTGATCGACTCAAAGAGTTGTTTGGTGCGGAATATGCCAACGTGCAGCCGCATTCAGGAGCACAGGCCAATGCAGCGGTTTTTCTTGCTGTTCTGAACGCGGGTGATCCAATTCTGGGATTTGATTTATCACATGGTGGTCATTTATCGCATGGTTCTCCCGTTAATTTTTCGGGTAAAGTATATCAACCTCACTTCTATGGAGTAGAGGAGGCAACGGGTATGATTGATATGGATAAAGTGGAATCGAAAGCCCTGGAAGTGCAACCTAAATTAATTATTTGTGGTGCCTCTGCTTATTCACGTGACTGGGATTACGCCCGCTTCCGGGCGATTGCCGATAAAGTCGGGGCGTTATTGTTGGCTGATATTGCACATCCGGCTGGATTGATTGCAGCGGGTTTGCTTAACGATCCAATACCTCACTGTCACATCGTTACTTCTACAACGCACAAAACTTTACGGGGACCAAGAGGCGGAATTATTATGATGGGCAAAAATTTTGATAATCCCTGGGGGCGAACGACTAAAAAAGGAACGGTGATTAAAATGTCTTCGATCCTGAATAGTGGCGTGTTCCCTGGAATGCAGGGCGGACCGTTGGAGCATGTGATTGCCGCGAAAGCCGTCGCTTTTCAGGAAGCGTTGCAACCGTCTTTCAAAGCGTACGGAGAGCAGGTAATTAAAAATGCCAAGGTCATGGTAGAATCGTTGGTAGAAAAAGGCTATAAAGTAATTTCCGGATCTACCGATAATCATTTGATGCTGATTGATTTGCGTTCTAAAGGTGTCACCGGTAAAGCAGCCGAGCAGGCACTGGTCAAAGCAGATATCACCGTTAATAAAAATATGGTTCCTTTTGATACGCAGTCTCCGTTTGTGACTTCCGGTATCCGAATTGGAACGGCAGCGATTACAACACGTGGTTTTAAGGAAGCAGATTGTTTGAAAACGATTGAATGGCTTGACCGGGTGATCTGTAATCCAGAAAACGAAGCGGTGATTAACGAAGTAAGAAGAGAGGTCAATCAGTTTATGGCGCAATTTCCATTGTATGAAATGGAGAAGATAAGCTAGCTGGAAATTTAATTTTTATAATTTTTAACAAATTTTTTTAATAAAGGAATAAACATGAAAAACTTATTTTTCTTTTTACTACTTGCGGTAACATTTTCTTTCGTTGGATGTGGAGATGATGAAGATGACGCTCCTGTTGATTTTATGACAGCTACCATTAATGGAGATGCTTTTGAAGCGAGTACCGTTACTGGATTTTCGGATGATTCTTTCGGGGAAGAACTGGTATTGATCATTGGAAGACAGAACAGTAATGGCAACGCAATCGGATTAAATATTGCCACGAGTCTTGGTACGGGATCTAATCAGATTGCTGAGGATGATTTTGGGATTACTTTCAGTGATGATATTGATAATGGGACAAGCGCTTATTTTACCGTAGGCACGATTAATATTACCAGAAATGATACGACCGAAAACGTAATCGAAGGTAGTTTTAATTTTACGGCGACCGATGAGGACGATGCTACTAATATTTTCAACGTTACAGACGGAGAATTTAAGGTGACCTATCTCTAGAAGCCCAGTGAGCATATACAAGTGATTGAATTAGAAAACTGATTTTTTCGGAGAGAGAAAATCAGTTTTTTTTGTAGCGTAGCAGAGGTTGCTTAATTTGCACTAGTCTAATATTTTGTTAAAATAATAATGATGAAAAAGCTCCTTATCCTGTTCCTTCTTTTTACTTCTTTTACCATCCATCTTTTAGATGACTACGAAAAAGAGATTATACAGTATCGGCAACAACTCAACACCGACTATATGAATCCAGAAAAATCTCCGCTGGACGATAAGTTAAGAGCAAAATTCCGGCAAGCAGGCGGGCATCCATTTTTTGAAATAGAAAAAAGCTATCGGGTCGAAGCCAAGTTTAAAAAGCACATAGATACGCTCACCGTAGAAATTCCCACTTCTTCCGAACGGATGGCCGTTTTTGATAAATACGGAGAAGCAACCTTTACCCTAAAAGGAAAAGAGTACACCGTTACGATTCACCAATCCCATCGTAGTCGGGAAAAGGAAGCCTACAAAGACTGGTTATTTTTTATGTTTACGGACTTGACAAATGGCGAAGAAACGTACGGCGGCGGCCGCTATATTGATCTACGAATTCCGGAAGGCGAAAAAATTATTATTGATTTTAATAAATCTTACCATCCCTACTGCGCTTTCACGTACGGTTATTCCTGCCCCGTTCCACCCCGGGAAAATTTTATGGATGATCGAATTACAGCGGGAATAAAATTATTGGAGTTGAAATGAGGGCGTTCATTTAACTGTGTCCAGTCAATTACCTCAATCTATGTAGTTAAAGCATTTCTTCTGTAGATAAATGTTAATCAGTAGATTGGTTAACTAGTCCCCTATTACGCAATGCTAAACCCAACAAAGAAATACAGATTATTGAATAATTAAAAAAAAATGCTTGCATTTTCAACTAATCAACTAATCAACTAATCAACTAATCAACTAATCAACTAATCAACTAATCAACTAATACCCCGTTTTCCACTTCTCCAAATCCTCACAACTAGAATACTGTGAGTCTAGTTCGATGTAGGTATCTTTAATTTTCTGCTCCACCCATTCGGACATGAATTTGTTCTTTTTTGATTCCAGGGCTGCTGCTTTAATTTTAGAGTAATCCAGTTCTAGACTGGCTTTGTGTGGCTTGGTACGGGAGCGTAACTGGATGGCGCGGTAACCCTTGCGACCCGTCTGTTCAGTAAATTCAAACGGAGCGGAAAGATCATTAACTTCCATCGTATCAATGGTGAAATAAATATCCGGATCAAGGTCTCCAACTTCGTAAAAAGTATTACCCGTTTTGGGATTGACCAGATTTCCACCATTGGTATAGCTGGGAACATCTTCATCTGAAAAACGATTTACCGCATACGTGAACGGAATACTATCCTGGATAACCAGATTCCGAACAGAGTCGAGTCTGCTACGCGCCAATTCTTCGTCGGCCACCGTAATCTCCGGCGAAATCAAAATATGACGAACATGAATACTATTTCCACGCCGCTCTAATAATTCCAGCAGGTGATAACCAAATTGCGTTTCGATAACTTCGGATAATTCGTTGGTCTCCAGATTATAAGCTTCTGCTTCAAATTCACCCACGTAACTTCCACGGGTCGCCCATCCGAGATCTCCACCCTGTGCTCCAGAACCAGGATCATCAGAATATTTTTTGGCCAGGTCTGCAAATTGAGCACCCTCAATAATCTGCTGACGAATCCCTTCTAGTTTTTCGCGGGCTTTGGTTTTTTCAATCATATTCTGGGAAGGATAGATGACAATCTCGGCTACTTCTACTTCGGAATTAAAAAACGGTAAACTATCTCTTGGTATTTGATTAAAGAAATCTTTTACTTCTGAAGGGGTAACGGTAGCATCGGCGATTATCTGCTGCTGCATTCGTTCAATAAGCAGCTTGTTTTCTAAGTCTACGCGAAACTGAGCGCGTACCTGTGAGACCGTCGCACCATAATATTCTTCGAATTGTTTTTCATCTCCCTGCATGTATTGCAAAATTTGGGTGATTCTGGCATCTAATTGGGATTCAATTTCACTTTCCGTTACTACGATACTATCTAGGCGGGCTTGATTTAGCATTAGATTTTGGGCTAGTACTTGGTCCATGATAATACAACGGGCTTCTTCTCCCAACTCGGGCTGACGTTTCTTGGCCAGGCTATATTGGTCTTCGATATCAGAGAGTAAAACGAGCTCCTGACCGACGACTCCAACTACTTTATCAATCACCTGACGATCCTGTGCGTAGGAGATGGATAAGGTACAAACAACAAAAATAAAGATAATAAATTGACGCATTAGTTATATACTTTTATGGTGTTTCGGTTAATCTCCCGCTCGTAAATCTCTTCCCGCTTTTCATTTAATAAGGCTATTTTTCTTTGGTGTAATATCACCCTGCTCATTTGTTCAATCACGTATTCCATCGGGGCTACTTCGCCTTTAGGTATCCGGTCTAGTATGCTCAGATAATATTTAAACTGGTCATCGGTAGCAGTCAGCTCGGTCCCGTTGGTAAAATTTTTACTCTTTCGGTGTTTTTCAGGTAATAGGGTCATTAAGTAATTGGGGTGGTACCAAGTACTATCATTCATGATAAACTGTGTACTATTCGAAACTGCAAAACCCTTTAAATCTTCGCTTCCCTTTTTTACATAATCTTTCCAGAGTTTATCTGCTTCTTTTAGTTTTTTACTATTCTTAGGAATTTCCATAAATAAGCAACGTACAATGGGGCTTTCCAAATGAAACTGTTCTTTGTTAGTTTCATAATAGTCCACTAACTCTTGAGAGGTAATGGTAGAATCCAATTGTAATTCAACCAGAATTTTTTCGTAGTTATGCCTGATTAACGATGATCGGTAATCACGTACCAAGTCGTCAATCTTCAGATCCTTTGGTAAATTTCGTTCCGCTTCTTCCATCAACAAAGTTTCTCTAATCCATTTTTCCATAAAAGCACTCGCAATCATTGTACTGTCTTCCGTATTAGCCTCGGCGGGTATCATTGCTTTGACTTCAGAGAGATAGAGCGGTTTCCCATGGACGGTTGCCAATAATACATCGTTGGCCTCCGGTGGTGTCTGCTCGCTTTTACAAGCAAGTAAACAAACAGATCCCCATAAGAAAAATAATAAAAACCGTTTCATTAGATTCAATATCTACCTACTTGATTAAACTTTTAAAAACTTTATCGTTTTTCTCCACTTTGTAGCTGGCTCTCAACTCTTCCAGCCATTTCTTTTCTAAAAAATCCTGATAATCGGCGATGACATATCCACGGGCTTCATCGAGTGTTTTAACTCCCGGTGCTTTGGTACCTTTGATCACCATAAAAGTGGTAGACCTTGTACGCTCGTTTTTCAATGCCGGAGTTATTGCTCCTTTTTTCCAGGTCATTCTATCCAAGTTTTCGTCCCGGCCTTTTTCGTACTCTTTTTCCTGAATACTCAGAATTTGCTGATCATCCTTATTGACCGCTTTTAGTACATCTTCGGCAGTTTTACCTGTTCCAAGCATCGTCACAATTTCTTTTACTTTACTTTCATTTCCAGAGCGAAGTGTATACAAATCTACCACTGCCCGTTCTTTCCACTGGTACTTATTTGGGTTAGCGGCGTAAAATGCAGCCAGCCCTGTACTATCAGTAGACGCCTTATCCCATACCTGAAGTTTGGTCGCCTCGAATAATAATATACCTTCTTCGTATTCCCGCATCAATGATTTAAACTCCGGATACTTATTTTCTAGTTGGGCTTCTTCGTATTTTAAGGCACTGTCATCCACAAATTCTTGATAAACAGTAGCAGCTACCATTTTGGGATCTGCATTTTTATTGCGTCGTAAGCGTGTAGAAGAAGTTTTACTAAATTCGTTAAAATCAGCTACGGTATATTTCATTTTATTACCAAAAGAGAAGAGTTCGTTTTTATCAGTCAATACTTTTTTCCAGCGGTGCGAAATATAACTGCTGTCAATATTGGCCAGCATTAAATTCTTGGCCGTTTTATTTTCTTTAAAATTCGCCTCCTTTTTGATCTTCGTAATCATGGCTTGCTTGGCCAGTTTCTGACGACTGAATTCACCACCTTTACCCTTTGCACTATTTTGTATTTTCGTTTGTAAACGTCGTTTGGCAATTTCCGGAGCTTCTGCCGGTTTTAAAGAAATACGACGTACGATATGCCAACCTACGCTACTTCTGAAAGGTTTAGAAAAATTATTATCCGCGCTCAATTTAAATACTTCATCTTTAAACGACTCTTCTACAGGACTATTGGTAGAAACAAAACCAATATATCCTCCTTTCTGGGCCGTTTGCTGATGCTGAGACAACTGACTAGCGAGCTTTTCAAAATCCCCTCCATTTTTCAAGAGATTGTAAATACTGTCAATTGTTGCTACTTGCTGATCATCTTTTTGGCCTTTTTTAGTTCGGATTAAAATATGAGCAGTTTCTACTTCGCCGCGGGCGGGACGTTTGGTGTTGAGTTTAATAATGTGGTATCCAGCTGAGGTGCGAACTGGTTTGGAATATTCACCAGACTTAAGGCTGTAAGCTGCGGATTCCATTTCATAAAAACCAGGTCGGAAAATAGCACCGAAGAAACCAAGACGACCACTTTTGCTTTTTGAATTATCATCTTCGGAAAATTCGTTGGCTACGATACCAAAAGACTTTCCACTATCCAGAGCTGCTTTGGCTTTCATGATCTTTTTGTAGGCCATCAGTGTATCCGCAGGTTGCGGATTATTAGGCATTTTAACCATAATATGGCTGATATCTACTTCTTCCAGGCTTCTTTGGTAAGCTTCTTCTACGAGTTTTTCGGTTACTTCCTTATCTACCAAATAACTGTTAGCCAATTGTCGTCGGTAACCATCCAATTCTTTGATAAGTGCCGGAATAGTATCCAGTTGCATATCCCGGGCACGCTGTACTTTTAATTTAAATTTAATATAAAGGTCGAGATATTCCTCCAGGGTTTTTTGGGAATAATCGGCCTTTTCTCCGTTGGTCTTTTTGTAGATATAATCAAATTCAGATACATGTACGGGTTTATTCTGAACGGAGAATAAAACGGGATCTTTTTGTGCGGTAGCAGACTGAAGAATACCGAAAAAAAAGAGGGTTAAAATAGATAGACGAAATGACATTTTTCTGTTTTTTTTACACTATTAGAATATAAGGTTAATAAACTGATTTTAGGTGGGCAAAAATACGAATTTTACGCCTGTAATTTGTTTAATTTTTTTTGAAAAATAGAAACCACCCAAGCAGTAGTAAATGACGGCCAGACTAGACCGTTTCTTGAAAATAAACCCTTTTTACTCTTTCCGAGATTCCGGTAAAAATCTCGTACGGAATAGTTTCCAAACTATCCGCCAACTCCGTTACGGGCAAATCGGGACCAAATATAATCACTTCATCGCCCATACTGGCCTGCGGAACGTCGGTAACATCCATCATACACATATCCATACAGATATTGCCGATGGTGGGGATTCGCATTCCGTGGAGCAAGCCACTAAAACGTCCATTGCCCGCTTTCCGTAAAAACCCATCTGCGTAGCCAATGGTTACGGTAGCGATAAGGCTGTCCCGTTGCGTGCGACCTTTTCGGCTATAACCGATGGAAGTTCCTTTTTTTATCAATTTTATCTGGGAAATACTTGCTTTGAGTGTGTGTACGGTTTCTAGCCGGGTGCGTCCACGAGTAGCCGCATCGTACCCGTATAGTCCAATTCCCAAACGTACCATGTCCATTTGGTATTGTGGAAAACGGCTAATTCCAGCAGTATTCAATACGTGTCGAGTCGGCTGATAGCCAATTTTCTGAGAAATTTTCTGGTAGTTGGCCTGATAAGTCGCAATTTGTTGGTGAGTAAACTGGTTGTGGCGGTCTTCATCGCTGGCTGCCAGATGAGTAAAAATAGAAGCCAGTTTCACGGCTGGATAGGAGGTTAATAGTTTAAATAATGCTGGAAAATCTGTCGAATCTAAGCCCAGCCTAGACATTCCAGTATCAAGATTCAGGTGAACTGGAAAGCTACCAGCGGGTAAAGTCGTTAAATTGGTCAGTTCGATGAGTCGGATAAGTTGGGGAATACTGTAAATTTCTGGCTCTAATTGGTGTTGGACGAGTGCCTCCAAGGACGCCTCTTCCGGATTCAGGACGAGGATGGGTAGTTGGATGCCTGCTTTACGTAATGCCACTCCTTCGTCGGTATACGCCACCGCCAGATAGTGGACGGAGCGGGCCGCGAGCAGTCTCCCAATTTCCACACTTCCGATTCCATAAGCTGCTGCTTTGACCATCACCATGACCTTGGTTGTAGCGGCTAGTTGTTGGGTATAAAACTGCAGATTATCTTGGAGGGCGCTAAGGTTAATTTCTAAAACTGTTTGGTGGTGCTTTTGTCGGAGCTGGGCTACTATTTTTTCAAAATGAAAGATTCTGGCTCCTTTTATTAAAATGATTTCGGATTGAAATTCATCGGGTTTTAGTTGGGAAATAAATTGACGGGTGGTAGGGTAATAGCTGGATTTTATGTTTTTTGAAAAATAGTTTTTTAATGTTAAAATCTGTTTTCCAATGGCAATGATTCGTTGGACCTGATGCGTTTTTAGAAGTTCTGCCAATTTTTTATACAGCTGATCTGCTTTTTTTCCGGATTCTAAAATGTCGGATAGGATAAGAGTTCGTGGCCGGTCGTCCCCCTGTTGTACCATGAAATTAAGCGCTGCTTTTAAGGAAGATAAATCTGCGTTATAACTGTCATTAATTAATAAACAGTTGTTAATGCCCGCTTTTAATTCCATCCGCATAGCTACGGGCTCAAGGTTTTTTAACGATGCTTTTATTTTTTGACTAGGCAATTTTAAATAGGTGGCTGCCACCCAGCAGTGGATGGCATTTTCAATCGCGGTAGGCGCTGTGAAAGGAATAGTGATCTGTCGTTTTTTTTCTTGATAAATAGCGGATATTTTAGTCGTATTTTTTGGCATTCGTTCCGTAGAAATAATCTTCCAGTCAGCGTTAGTGTCGGTGGCCCAATTCAATGTTTTTCCATTGAAATGTCGCTTTATTAATTTATCCAGACGGGTATCATCACTGCGATAGATGAGGATCTTACTATTTTTAAAAAGAGCTAATTTTTCCTTTATTTTGTGTGCGACAGAGGTAAATCCAGCGTTGTGAGCATCTCCTACGGTCGTGAAAATGCCGATCTCAGGAGCAATAATTGTCGCAAGATTTTTCATCTCGTTAGGTTGCGAAATTCCCGCCTCAAAAATACCGAGCGTATCCCCTTTTTTTAGTTGTAAAACAGAGAGTGGAACCCCCAGTTGTGAGTTGTAACTTTTAGGACTTCGGGTGATTTTAAATTTAGAATACAGGACCTGAAAAAGCCATTCTTTTACAATTGTTTTTCCGTTACTTCCCGTAATGCCAATGATGGGTATTTTAAATTGTTGCCGATGGAATGCTGCTAATTTTTGTAAGGCTGTAAGGGTATTCTTGACTACCACGAATTCAGCTTGTGGCATTTTTTTGAAATTTGGCTTTTGCTGCGCTAAAAAGTAGCGAACGCCCTTTTTATAAAGTTCTTCCAGGTAGGTATGTCCGTCGTTACGATCTCCAACAAGTGCGATAAACAATGTATTCTCAGGAAATACTAGTTTACGACTATCATATATCAGGTGTTTAATCAATTGCGAATCCCTGGAAGCAGCGTATAGCTTTCCGTTGGTAATTTCCGCTATTTCTGAAAGACAATATTCCATTTGTAAATTGCTCTACCCGGTTACTAAACCTCTACGTAATTTTCTATTCGCTAAATGTGTGCACCTCTACAAAGCAGCCAAATCCATTCCAATATCACTCCGAAAATATTTTCCATCAAAAGCTATTTGCTCCGCATTGCTTTTAGAAATAGTCAGTGCTTCCATAAAGTTTTCACCAAGAGAGGTAATCGCCAGGACCCTGCCGCCGTTGGTAAAGACCTGATCGTTTTTCATTTTAGTTCCGGCGTGAAAGACAGTACTATCTTTTATCATTTCTAAATGATGGATAATTTTTCCTTTTTCGTAAGCTTCGGGATATCCTCCGGAGACCAACATGATGGTCGTTGCGGCTCGAGGATCTTCTTCGATGGTTATTTCGTGCAAGGTACCGTTCGCCGTCGCAACCATTAGTTCGGTCAGATCATTTTTTAGACGGGGAAAAACTACTTCTGTTTCCGGATCGCCCATTCGGCAATTATATTCAATGACGAAAGGTTCTCCACCGACACTGATTAAACCGATAAAAATAAATCCCTGGTAAATGATATCTCTCTGTTGAAGTCCTTTGATGGTGGGAATGATGATTCTTTTTTCGACCTTTTCCATCATTTTTTTATCGACAAAATTGACCGGAGATACGGCACCCATCCCGCCAGTATTCAATCCTGTATCCCCTTCACCGATCCTTTTATAATCCTTAGCTACGGGTAAAATCTTATAATCCCGCCCGTCCGTCAAAACAAAAACAGAAAACTCGATACCATCCAGGAACGATTCTACCACAACCCGTGCGCCAGCCTCCCCGAATTTTCCGTCCAGCATGGCGCGAAATTCTTTTTTAGCCTCCTCCCGGTCCGTCAAAATCAATACGCCCTTGCCCGCTGCAAGGCCATCCGCTTTGAGTACGATGGGCGTGGAAGTTTTATCTAAAAAATCCAGACCTTCTAAAAGTGTATCTTGTGTAAATTCTTGATAATCAGCTGTTGGTATCTGCTGTTCGGCCATAAAAGCTTTCGCAAAAGCCTTACTACCTTCCAGCTGAGCTCCTTCCTCTGAGGGGCCAATAACGGGAATATGTTCCAGTTCGTCATCCGTACCGAAAAAATCAAAAATTCCCAATACTAGGGGTTCTTCGGGGCCGACGACGACCATTTCTATATCCTGTTCGAGGGCAAAAGTCTTTAGCGCCTGAAAATCGTTTGGATTAAGGTCTACGTTGGTACCACATTGGGCCGTTCCAGCATTACCCGGAGCGATAAATAGTTCTTCGCAGAAGGTGCTTTCCTGAAATTTACGGGCAAAAGCATGTTCGCGGCCACCGCCACCGAGCAAGAGGATCTTCATATAAGCTGTTTTTGGGCAAAGATAGTAAGAATACTAAGAATCAACCTTTGTCCAAATCTATCAATTGCAGCTATATAGGTAAATTTAGAGAAGCTTTCAGCCTATAGGGCCGACAAAAGCACCATTGAAAGGGACAATTTTTATTAATCAGCCTTAAATTTTAGTATTTTCGCGCAAAAGAAGGAACAAAATATGATTTCCTACATCAAAGGAGCAATAACACACAAAAATCCAACATATATCATTGTCGAAACCGGTGGCATCGGCTACCACGTCAATGTAAGTTTGCATACCTACGCGCAGATTGAAAAAGAAGAACGAATCAAGATCTTGATTCATCAACACATCAAAGAAGATAGCAATACTTTATACGGATTTAGCGAAGAGGCGGAACGGAGCCTCTTTATACTCCTGATTTCGGTCTCGGGGATTGGTCCTAATACCGCTCGGGTCATTCTTTCCGGTATGGCACCGGAGGAAGTTCGTGCGTCGATATTAGGTGAAAATGTAGCCGCGTTTAATCGAGTGAAGGGAATTGGACCGAAAACGGCAAAAAGAATCATTTTGGATTTAAAAGATAAAGTGATGAAAGATTCGGGAGAAAGTGGGGTAAGTTTAAGCGGTCAGGACAATACATTGAGAACAGAAGCGTTATCTGCTTTAGTTGCACTTGGCTTCGCAAAAGTTTCCGTGCAAAAGACCTTAAACCGGGTGCTGCAAGCCGAAAAATTTACCAGCGTTGAACAACTGATAAAGGTTGCCCTGAAACAACTTTCTTAGGCCCTTCCGTTCCGATAATATTCACGGTAATCAAAATTCAGCTTTACCACTAATTTTAACCAAGATAACCAAGATAACCAAATAAGTAGGGATAACTTATTTGAGTTTTTTCCGTAAGTATATAAATTAATATAATAAGTTAATTAGAACCAAAATAGATTTATTCAGGGGTGGGTGCTAAAAGGAGCGATAGCAAACGTTAAAAAAAAGTTATCCGAACTAATACTCCACCCTCATGACGTTACTATATGGCGATACAATCGGTATCGTTTATATTTTTTGCACTGAAATCGATTATGAAAATAGAAAATTTACTCCTGTCAGTGATCTTTTGTTTCTGCCTGATCAGCCTGACAAATGCCAATTTACCCGCCGGCAACAATTTAGAGGATCCTTACGGTCCGGAAATCGTGTTGGCTCAGGATACGCTGCCACCGGTATCTGAACGCTTCGGCGATCATATTTCCAATCCGGCGAATAATCCGTTTGACCTTAGAGATCCCTCCGTTATTGAAAAAGAGGTGAACTACGATCCGGGCACGGGTACCTATATCATCACGGAAAAAATCGGAGACGAATATTTCCGGATGCCTTCCTACATGACTTTTGACGAGTATCTGGAATATAAATCCAAACAGGAAGAAAAGGAATATTTTGATCGACTCGCAGGTGTCGGTAAAAGAGGTGGGAAATTATCTAGTCGGGAAGATCCACTCAGTAAAATTGACGTAGAAGAAAGTTTACGGGACCGACTTTTCGGAGGTACGGGTGTAGATATTCGACCCCAAGGTAACATTGACCTTACTTTTGGAGTGGATTTTCAACGGACTGAAAATCCCGCTTGGACCATTCGTCAGCAAAAAACGGGTGGCTTCGATTTTGATATGGAAATCGAAATGAGTGTGGAAGCTGCCATCGGTGAAAAACTCAAAATGAGTACCAATTATAATACCCAGGCAACTTTTGATTTTCAAAATACCATGAAGCTGGATTATGATTCGGATGCTTTCAATGAGGACGATATCATCAAGACCATCGAAGTGGGTAATATCAGTTTTCCACTCCGTTCTTCTTTGATTAAAGGTAGTCAGAGTCTTTTTGGACTACACACCGAATTGCAATTTGGAAAATTGACCCTCGGATTGGTAGCTTCTCAACAAAAATCACAAAACCAGAGTATCCGAATCGAAGGAGGAAGTCAAGTACAAGAATTTGAAGTACGTGCGGACGAATACGACGAAAATCGTCACTTCTTGCTAACGCACTACAACCGATCTACTTTCGAAGAATCCCTCGAAAACCTTCCACAGATAAAATCATTATTCAATATTACCCGAATGGAGGTCTGGATTACCAACGATCGAAACGAGGTAGAAAATATTCGAGATATTGTGGCCATATCTGATATCGGTGAATCGGATAGTCTCACCAACGATACCCCGCTTTACGGTACTCCCGTAGGCGTGCGTCATCCGGATATTAGTGGTCGCCCATTACCAGGGACTGATTTGGCTACCAACATCGGATCGAATGATATCCTTAATGACCTGATCGCTAACCCAGGCGCTAGAAGTTTGGACAACGCAGTGGCCACGTTAACTGGTTTAGGATTTCAACAAAGTCGAGATTTTGAAAAAGTAAGCGCTCGTCTATTGAGTCCTAATGAATATACGTACAATTCCGATCTTGGTTTTATTTCTTTAAATGTAAATCTACGTCCCGATCAAGTACTGGGGGTCGCATTTGAATATGATTATAACGGAGCTACTTACCAAGTAGGAGAATTGACCAAAGAGGGAGCTGGAAGTGATCCAGATGGAGATTTGACGGTTTTATTTGTTAAAATGCTGAAGAGTACTACCCAACGGGTAGATGTGGTTACCTGGGATTTGATGATGAAAAATCACTATAATATTGGTGCTTTTCAGGTCAACCCCGACGACTTCGTTTTTGATATATTTTATGATGACCCGGGAAAAGCACCCAAGCGATTTATTCCCGAAAGATCAGAAGAACCGTTATTGCGTATTTTTAATTTAGATCAATTAAATGTACAAGGTGATCCTTGCCCCGACGGAATTTTTGATTTTGTTTCCAATATTACCATCAATCCGCGTAACGGACGAATCATGTATCCGGTACTGGAACCGTTTGGTAATTCCCTCCGAGAATCGCTGGCCAATATACCCGACCCATTGACCGGACCCGCTGCGGAAGCATATATTTATGATGAACTGTACCGGCAGACTATCTTTTTCGCACGAGAATTTACTGAAAAGAATCGCTTCATCATGAAGGGAACCTATAAATCCAGTGTCTCTTCCGAAATTTCTTTAGGTGCATTTAATCTGCCCGAAGGATCGGTAACCGTCCGTGCGGGTGGTCGAGTATTGATACCCGGACAGGATTACGATATTGATTATAATATTGGTAGAATAAAAATCCTGAACGACGGGGTACTCAATTCCGGAACACCGGTGGATGTCTCTTTTGAAGATAACACTTTATTTAGTGTACAAACCAGAACCATGTTAGGCGTTCGGGCCGATTATGAAATCAACAAGGATTTTAATATCGGAGCTACTTATATGCGATTGTTCGAAAGACCATTTACACAAAAAGTAAATATCGGGGATGACCCAATTAATAACCGCGTACTCGGATTTGATATCAACTACCGAAAAGAAGCGCCGTTTCTCACCAAGATGGTTGATGCGCTTCCTTTTATTGAAACCAAAGAGGAATCAAGTATTAATTTCGTAGCGGAAGTAGCTGCACTCAAACCGAGTCATCCGCGAGCCATCAATGTTGGTACCAATGATGACGATCAAAAAGGCGGAACCGTTTACGTAGACGATTTTGAAGGGACTACCAGTAATAATGATCTAAGAATACCCGCCAATAATTGGGTAATCGCCTCGGTGCCACAAAACGCACAAGACGCCAATGGCTCTCGTATCCTTTCAGAATCCAGTTTGATTAATGATATTAATGGAGGTGCCAATCGTGCGCTTATTAACTGGTATCGAATTGACCAGACAATCGGCGGAAACGACGATAATCCGTATACTCGGTTAATTGAGCAGGACGAAGTTTTTCCGGGCCGGCAGGTGCAGAACCTGGGTTTTGGAACATTGGGAACTTTTGATATTTCCTATTATCCACGAGAACGAGGACCTTATAATTTTGATCTGCCGGGTGGAGTGTCATTACCGGATGGACCGTCTGCCGGGTTAGATAATACCGGTGGTTTATTAGAACCTGAAACCCGGTGGGGTGGGATCATGCGCGCCTTAAATAACAACGATTTCCAGGCGGCTAACATTGAATATTTAGAATTTTGGGTACTGAATCCTTTTATCAATAATCCGGTAAACGGAACCAACGTAGACGGAGGAGAATTGAATATTGACCTCGGAAATATCTCGGAAGATATCTTACGGGATTCTCGAAAGTTTTTTGAAAATGGAATTCCCATCGAAGATGATATTCCAACGGACCAAACCAACTGGTCAAGAATACCCCGTACCAACGCGGTAACCAATGCTTTTGATAGTGATCCCGAACAACGAGAAATTCAGGATGTAGGGCTGGATGGGTATAACTCTAATGATGAAAGTATTGTCTACGGTGATTATCTGAATACCATCAACGCTTCTGGTCTGAACCCAGATGCGAAGGCAAGGATTCAATCGGATATTGCCAATGATGATTTTGTCAATTTTCGGGACCCGGCTTTTGGTGGTAGTGCAACGGTATTTGATCGTTACCGGGCCAATAACAATCCCGAAGGGAACTCTGGTGCGCCGGAAGATGGTCGTGTCAACTCCTCCACCAATATTCCGGATTCGGAAGATTTAAATAATGATAATACTTTAGGCGAAACGGAATCTTATTTTAATTATAAAATTCCGATCAGGCCGACCTCAATACCTGGAGGAAGTGGGGAAATAGAAATTGACGTAGAATCTTCTCCCTTTATTTCTGATGTCCGTGAAATTGCCGGTACGAACCGGACCTGGTACCGCTTTAGAATTCCGTTGAATGGTCCCGAAAAAACCGCAATCGGTGGTATTCAGGATTTTCGTTCTATTCGTTTTATCAGAATGTATCTGAGGGAATTCCGTCAGCCGGTCACTCTACGTTTTGCGACCCTTGAACTGGTCAGAAATCAATGGCGTCGGTACACGCTACGTGGACTGGATACCAACCCTTGTCTTACTGTAGACGGTTGTTTTGATAATGATGTGGTCTTTGATGTGAATGCAGTAAACGTAGAAGAGAAC
Source organism: uncultured Saprospiraceae bacterium (assembly GCA_938015415.1). Taxonomy (GTDB): domain Bacteria; phylum Bacteroidota; class Bacteroidia; order Chitinophagales; family Saprospiraceae; genus JALZUU01. The sequence goes on along the minus strand of CALLPK010000103.1, from coordinate 13,723 downwards.
TCTGGAAAGATTCCATTTGCGTATGATTTGCCACCGGGCATTATCAGGGAACGATCTTTAAATACGACTTTCCCCAATCAATTCCAAAATGAGCAATCGCTAACCCTTGAGGTCCAAAACCTGGATCGGGATTTTGGGGTCGGGGCTTATAAGATTATCAATATGGACTGGCGACTCTACGAAAACATGAACATGTTTGTACACGCCGAAGCTTTTAATGATGCTAACTTAAATGAAGTACCCGATGGAGAAGTATCCCTCTTTATACGGATGGGTAGTGATTTTGAACAAAATTATTACGAATACGAAATTCCTCTGGATTTGAGCCGGGATCCAATGCTGGCGATGTCGGATGCCTACGAACTCTGGCGTACCTCCAATGCGATTAATATTAAACTGGAAGAATTTAAAAACGCAAAAATTCAGCGGAATGCTACTAATTTCGATCCTACCGAGCGTTATATCCAACCATACGAATATCGGTACCAGTATGATCCTACGGTTAGTGACTCGGAGGAGTTTGTAAAAATCAATAACGTTATTGTCAAGGGTAATCCCAACTTTGGACAAGTAAAAGGTGTCATGCTGGGTATTAGAAATAATGGAACGCAAGAGCACAGTGTCGAAGTATGGTGCAACGAATTAAGACTTAACGGGATTGACGAAAAAGGTGGGGTAGCCGCCCTGGCACGGGCCGATATTAAGTTGGCTGACTTTGCGGATATGACCGTTTCGGCCAACGCTAATACCATCGGCTGGGGACAACTGGAAGACGACGTAAATGCCAGAGCGAGAGAATCCACCTTTGCGTACGACGTGAGTGCCAACATTGCCGTTGACAAATTTTTACCAGAAGAAAGTGGGGTGAAAATTCCATTGTTTGTGGGATATTCTAAATCAACTGATACGCCGCAATATGATCCTTACGATCAGGATTTGACTTTGCAGGAGAGTATGGATGCCGCTGCTACTGAGGAAGAGCGCCGGGAAATTAAGGAGAGTGCGCTCGATGTGACGGAAATCAAGAGTTGGAACATTACCAATTTACGGAAAGAGCGGACGGGTGGCAAAGACGATAAGCCCAAGCCCTGGGATATCGAAAACTTTGACCTGACGTATGCATATACGAATACGAATCGACACAATCCGATTATTGAAAGAGATATTGAAGAAGTACGGGAAGGCCGAATCAATTATCGTTTTAGTCGAAAGTCAAACTATATTGAACCATTTAAGAAATTATCGAAGAGTAAGTATCTTAAATTAATTACCGATTTTAATTTTAGTTTGTTACCAAATAGTGTGGCTGTTTCGACGGATATGATTCGGGAATTTCAGCAGACCCGGTATCGGTTTGTGGATGATGGCGCGGGAGAATTCAACAAGGAGTTTTTCAATAAACAATTCCGCTGGAACCGCAGCTACGATTTGAACTGGGATTTCACCAGAAACTTGAAATTCAATTTTAATGCCCGGAACGAAGCGGTGATTGATGAGCTAAAAGAAATTAATCCAGATGGATCAAAACCAGACGATCCCGATAAGAAAGAAAAAATCTGGGATGGCATTAAAGATTTCGGTCGTAATAAATTCTATACCCATCAATTTGGGATAGACTATAAGTTACCTCTGAAAAGTATTCCATTCCTGGACTGGATTCAGGTCAAGGCACAATACAATGCAGACTACAGTTGGACGGCCGCAGCCTTAAATACCGTAGAACTGGGTAATGTCATCCAAAACGGTCAGACCCGTAAGCTGGACGGAGATATTAACTTTGAACAGCTTTACAAAAAATCCAAGTTTTTGAGTGCGATCAATAAAAAGAAACCGCGCCGTAGAAGCCGGAATCAGAAGACAAAGGATGATAAAAAAGATCCAAAAAAGAAAGGAGAAAAAGAAGAAACGGAAGAAGAAAAGAAAAAGAAGAAACGGAAAAAAGGCGAAGTATCTAATGGGACTCGCTTAGCATTACGTCCGTTGTTATTCTTACGAAAGGCCAGATTATCTTACTCTCAGCAGTTTTCTACAGTAATTCCAGGATTTACACCCAACAGCGAATTGTTTGGTCAATCCAGTGGATTTGACGCACCGGGCTGGGGTTTTGTAACGGGATTACAACCAGATATTGATCCGAATAGTGGAAATGATTATCTGGATCAGGCAGCGGCCAAAGGCTGGATTTCGGACGATCTGTTTTTAAATCAGCAGGTCATTCAAAATGCGACTGAGCAAATTGATGCTAAAATTACTTTGGAGCCTTTTACAGATTTTGCGATCGACTTGACGGCTACCCGAAAGTTTACCGAGAATCAATCGCTTTATTTTAAGAATTTTGATGATCCTGATTTTCAGGGTTTTGATCATGCTTTGCCGCGAGAGTTTGGCTCTTACGAAATTTCTTACTTTGCGTTAAATACCTTATTTGGTAACGCAGATGACCTTTTCAATACCTTCCTGGAAAACAGAGAAACGATCTCCCAGAATCTTGGTACGGGTACACACGCAATTGACGGTGCTGAATTTAGCGAAGGGTATGGTCGAGTACAGCAAAACGTGGTTCTTCCGGCCTTTATCGCTGCTTATACAAAAGGCGATCCTGGTCAAGTAGAAGCCACTGATAATTACGCGAAGGATGTCCTTTTTAAAGTATTACCCAAAATTAACTGGCAGCTTAATTACCGTGGATTGTCAAAGCTTAGTTTTTTCGAAAAATACTTTAGCAGTTTCAATGTGACGCACGGTTATCGCTCAACTTTACAGGTAAACAGTTTTATTACCAACCAGCGATTTATGACCGATAACCAAGATTTTATCAATCTGCCAACAGGTAACTTTATTACGCGCTTTGAAATTCCTGAGTTGGTGATCAACGAACAATTTGCGCCATTAATCGGACTGGATGTCAGACTACACAACGAAATGACATTTAAAGTGGATTTCAAAAAGTCCCGTGCACTAGCGTTAAGTTTGCAGGACAATAGTTTGAACGAAACCCGATCGGACGAATATGTTATCGGATGGGGATACCGGATGAAGGACGTTTATATTGCCTTCCTCAAAGGAGGTAAGAAAAAGAAGAAGAAAACCAGCAAGCGAAAATCTTCCAAGAATGATCCGGCACCAAATTCGGCGGGCGGTAAAAATAAAGATGAGGAATCCAGTGATCTGAATTTTGCTTTTGACTTTGGATACCGTAACAACCGTTCCTTCCGAAATGCTTTTGATAATAGTATCGAAACTTCGGAAGCCACCCGGGGTAATAAGACTATCACCATCAACCCAGCGGTGGATTATGATATTAGTAAAAAACTTAACGCACGGTTGTTCTTCGATTATACCCGTACCATTCCGACCACTACAGCGCAGTTTCCGACGACGAATATCGCTGGAGGTGTACGGATTCGATTTACGTTAGATTAAAGAAGGTTATTGGCCATTATCTATAAGCCGTTGGCTTCCCTTAATCGCGTTATAAGAGCGCCAATGGCCAATGGTCGTTAGGCTGGGAAAATACCCGAATTCATCTTGGCTATCAGCCGAGACGAATTCGGGTATTTTTTTTCCAGTTAAAAGACTGTTAAATAATGAAATAGGGAGAATGTAAATGTTAAATTTGTCGGACGGGAATCGAACAAGTACTTTATGAACAAGAAAGCAATATGGGCCATCATCGGGTTAATGAGCGTTGCGCTGATTGGGATTGTGCTCTTGCAGATGTATTGGATTCGGCTTTCTATTCAGGAAAAGCAGGATAAATTTGATTTCAACGTGGCCGAAGCGCTCAATCGGGTGAGTAGAAAACTGGAAGGGGTAGAGGACAAAAGAAATAAAGACTTTGATTTTAACGCAAGTGGATTTGATGAATATAATCAACCAATTGATGGCCCACAAGACAATAAGGGGGTGCTTAACGAAGATGATCGGACCAGACGTTACAAAGAACTGGAGAAGCAGCGACAACGGGCGAGTTACCGGGAGTTGATCAACGGTATTCCCCTGAGTGAAAGAATTAATCTGGAAGATCTGGACGTATTTTTAAAAAACGAATTATCCAATCAAGCCATTAATATTGAATATGACTATGGCGTATACGATCGGGAGGAAAAGTCCTTTGTGATCATCAATGGATACTACGTAGTACAAGATAAGTCGCCACTGGTGCTGCTGGCAGGATATAAGAATATCTATAATTCAAAATACCGAGTGGATTTATTCCCTTCCGAATTGCAGTCGCCGGGATTGATCATGGTGCATTTTCCTACCCGGACCAGCGTACTGTGGAGTGGTGTATGGCGGTATTTGCTGCTGTCGAGTATTTTTATTGGAATTATATTATTCTGTTTTACCTATTCGGTACTGGTGATTTTTATGCAAAAGAAACTATCCGAAATGAAAACGGATTTTATTAATAATATGACCCACGAATTTAAAACGCCCATCGCGACGATCTCGTTAGCCGCCGATTCGATTACCAGTCCGATGATTTTAAATAACTCCGATAAAGTGAAGCGTTTTGCGGAAATCATTAAGCAGGAAAACAAACGCATGAATAGCCAGGTAGAGCGAGTATTACAAATCGCAGTGATTGATAAACGGGATTTTCAGTTAAAAATTACGACAATAGACTTGCATGAGGTTATCCGGTCAGCACTCGAAAATGCTGCTTTACAAGTTGCTAAAAAAGATGGTAGTGTAGATTCAGAATTGAAGGCGGGCAACCCCATAGTACAAGGGGATATGACGCATATATCCAACATTATCAACAACTTATTGGAGAATGCCAATAAATATTCACCGGAAAAACCAAAAATTAAGGTATATACACGCAATGTTCCAGGCGGAGTTGAAGTTATAGTTGAGGATCACGGAATTGGGATGAATAAGGAGGCGCTAAAATATATTTTTGATAAGTTTTATCGAGTGCATACCGGGGATATTCACAACGTAAAAGGGTTTGGGTTGGGACTCAGTTATGTCAAAGCTATGATGACGGCGCACAATGGACAAATTGATGTTAAAAGTGATCCCGGAAAAGGTAGTAAATTCTATCTGGTTTTTCCACACCAACAAAAAACTCCAGATGATAACTGACCGAACCGCAAAAGCGAATTGGGGGACCACGTTATCTTTTACGGCAAAAACAAAACGAATAATCTGATCGTTCTTTAAGGAGATCGGACTTTTTATAAACCTGATAATAGTGAATTGATGGATGGAGTTCAAATAACTTCAAGATCAATAAACTTTTGTTATATCAGAAAAATCAATTAAAATGGCAAACGAAAACAATCGAATCCTGTTGGTAGAAGACGACCGAAATTTTGGTGATGTACTGCGTTCTTATCTGGAAATGCATGACTATAATGTCACTTTAGCTACCGATGGAGAAGCTGGTCTGGAAGCTTATAATAAAGGGACTTTTGACCTTTGTATTTTTGATGTTATGATGCCTAAAAAAGATGGCTTTACGCTTGCTACCGAAATCCGTGAAAAAGACGGTGATAAAACGCCCATTATTTTTCTGACGGCCAAGACGATGAAGGAAGATGTTCTGAAAGGATTTAAAATCGGGGCAGACGACTATATTTCCAAGCCTTTTGTTTCCGAAGAATTACTCTACCGGATTCAGGCGATCCTCAAACGTAATCAGACGGCTCCCAATCCAAAGGACGAAATCAAAGAGTTTGTCATTGGAAAATACCACTTTAATTTTCCGTTGCGTATCCTGACCTTTAAAGATGATAATGGAGAAGAATCCAAAGATAAGTTATCTCCTAAAGAAGCACAGTTGCTCAAAATGTTCTGTGTCTATATGAACGATATTCTACCCCGTTCCGAAGCGTTGACCAAGATTTGGGGCGAAGACAATTATTTCACCGCGCGTAGTATGGATGTTTTTGTCACTAAACTCCGTAAATACCTCAAAGGCGATACGAATATCGAGATCGTGAATATTCACGGTAACGGTTTTCAGTTGTTGGTGCGAGGGGGAGAAGTGGTCTAAGAAGAAAAAAGTGTCAACTAAAAAACGCCAATCCATTCATTTGGGTTGGCGTTTCTTATATTAAAATATTTCTTTTTTTACTTATTAGACTCCTGTAGATAAGCTTCCAGTGCTGCCGCCATCGACGTAATTCCCGGTGCCGGACAAACAATATTAAGATCCAGTCCCAATTCTTCTACTTTCTTTTTGGTACTATTTCCGAAAACAGCGATCCGTGTATTATTTTGTTCGAAGTCCGGAAAATTTGTGTAAAGAGATTCCAGGTCACGCGGGCTAAAGAAAACCAGCACATCGTACTTTACGTCACTCAAATCAGACAAATCACTACTAACGGTCCGATACATCATCGCATCCTGCCAGTCAAATTCGTTTTCCGTCAGGAACTTAGAAACAGACTTACTTCCCAGGTTGGAGCAGGGCAGTAAAAACCTCTCTTTTGCCTTATGTTTGATCAAAGCAGGTTTTAAATCCAAAATGGTCCGTTTGCCGGAAAAGACCTTCCGTTTACGGTACACGATAAACTTCTGGAGATAGTTGGCTACCTGCTCTGTGAGACAAAAATACTTGGTGTCCTGCGACATTTTTATCCTTAGTTCTTCACACATCTGGAAAAAATGATCTACCGCATTCTTACTGGTCAGAATGACCGCAGAGTACTCTTCCGGCTTAATTCTGAATTTGCGGAACTCCTTTACGGGTACTGGTTCCACGTGAATAAATTGACGCCAATCAATTTTCAAGTCGTACTTTTCTTCCAGTTTGTAGTATGGAGAACGTTCCGGTTTAGGTTGAGAAACCAGAATGGTTTTTACTTCTTTATAGGTTTCTTTCAAAGCTTTAGACGATGAAGTCATTTATATAGTGTTTTTGGATCGTCGCACCGTAAAGTTATATCTGATCCAGAATAAATGTTTTAATTATTTACTGCCTAAAAAATTGTTTGTCAAAACGTTAAACATAATAATTTAAGACATGTAAAGGAATCACAAGACCATTGCCAGTTTTGCTAAAACTAATAATGGTGCTATTTCGATGGTGCAAAGGTAAACAAAAAAATGAAATTTATGCAAGCTTATATATTTAAGACCGATGAATAAGCTTCTTAAGATACGGTAAAGATATATTATGGCAATTACAATAAATGTTCCGTAAATCAGGGTAGTGGTCAGATTTGGAGGAGCGTAGGAGATAAGTAGAATTGCTGGTAATAAGAAAAAACCGACGATTATTCCAAAAATAATGATGGTAAAACTATATTGTTCTATTTCCTTTGAAATGGGGAAAATCGAACCGAGGATTTGTAAGACAAAGTGTTTTGTGATAAAAATGGCGAAGATAGCGCCTATGGAGGCTAATAAATTCAGAATGGGACTAGAGAAGAGAGCTATTTGGTAATAATTAAGGATGATAAAAAGGAAAGTCCCGATCAGAATCAGCGAAAAAGCGTAGAGAATCAAATAAGGAATCATCGTCACGGTTCCATAATCCCGGTGGACCATTTTCAGAAAATTATCGTTTAAAAAGGAACGATAGACTTTTGCGAGGACCGTCTTATAGATATTTACCAACACCGTGAGGATAGTTACCAACAAAATGGTCATCCAGAGTTTAAATTTTCCACTCAATGGCTCGAAGGTAGCCGTTACTGACTTTTTGGCGGGTGGTACTGTTGTAGTCTTGGGTTTGGAAAAATCAATTTTTTTTATTTCAAAAGGATTCTGGTCGTCTATGGACGGCACAGTGGAAGCGTTATTCTCGAAACTATCAGGTGATTCGGTTGTGGCGGGAATAGTTGGTGTATTGACTTCAAAAGGATTGTTTTGATTGGTGATGGTCTCTTCGGTAGTTGATTCGGTTGTTTGTTCAAAAGAATTTTGGGTAGATGGCGTAGCGGTTGGAATACTGATTTCCGGGATGGTATCCCCGGATGGTATCGTCCGACCGGGCAACTCAAAAGGGTTGTTACCCTGTTGTGCAAAAAGCCCAAGAGATCCAGAGAGTAAACTCAGAAGAATTAAAATGTGTTTTCCCAATCTTAGCATAACGCAAAGTTAAACAATAATCGAGAAAATCTGCTTGTTAATAAGCTGTTAAGCATAAGCGGTAATTTTTTATTCTAAAGCAGATCAAGTAGCTTCACGTAGCGTAAGTATTTATGGAAAATAATATTATTCGTCGGGTGATCATTTTGGGTGCCATTACCATTATCGGTATTCTGGGCATTCAGGGATACTGGGTGATACGAACCTGGGATATCCAGCAACAGGAATTTAGCCAGACGGTGAAAATAGCATTGCTCAGTGTGGCCAAAGAGCTTGAAACCTTGAATGGTCGCAATAGTCTGCCTATCAAAGGACTCATCAGCCAAGAATCCAGTAATACGTATCTCGTCAACATTAACGATGAAATCAACGCCAACACCCTGGAATTTTATTTGCAAAAAGAATTGGAAGCCCGGGCTGTTAACGCTGATTTTGAATATGGTATTTTTGACTGCGAAAGTCGCGAAATGGTCTATGGCCGACGGATTAATTATTCGGAAGATAAAGAATTTAATGCCCAAACCAATCCATTGCCGACCAACGGAGATTTTGACTATTATTTTAGTGTCCGTTTTCCCAATCAGAAAGGGTATCTTCTTGAGGATATGCGACTAGCGATTTTCTTTTCTATTATTTTATTTTTGTCTATCCTGTTTTTTATCTATTCTATGTTTATCATTATGCGTCAAAAACGCTTATCTGAAATGCAGAAGGATTTTATTAATAATATGACCCACGAGTTTAAGACACCTATTTCTACGATCAAAATTTCTGCAGATGTTTTTTTAAAAAACAATTTAATTCAAAATGATCAACGACTTAGTCGCTACGCGCAAATTATCAAAGATCAAAATCAGCGACTTAACATGCAGGTTGAAAAAGTATTGCAACTGGCAAAGGTTGAACGGGATGGGTTTTCTTTAAAAAAAGAATTGGTCAATGTTCACGAATTATTGGAAGAGGTGATTGCCAGTGCACAGGTTCGGTTGGGAGAGGTCAATGGACAATTGATAACTGATCTCAAAGCTACGCAGCCTACCATTAAAGCAGACCGTCTTCACCTTAATAATATTTTGTACAATTTAATTGACAACGCTATTAAATACAGTTACGAAAACCCGGAAGTACGATTGACTACCCGAAACGAAGGAAATCAGCTGATCATCAGTATTGAGGATAACGGGATCGGAATTAATAAGGATAATAAACAAAGAGTCTTTGATAAATTTTATCGAGTTCCAACCGGAGATACCCATAATGTTAAAGGTTTTGGACTCGGACTATTTTATGTGAAAAATATTTGTGATGCCCACGAATGGGAATTAGAACTCAATAGCGAACCGGGGAAAGGAACGAAGATCGAGGTGTTGATTGGTGGATAGGGGATTGATTAACGAATAAGTATCCTACGATTGAAGAGCACCAATTAACTGATTATCCAATAAACTAATTAACTAAAAACCATGCAACCACATTTACTCTACGTAGAAGACGATGAAAGCTTAAGCTTCGTAACCCGGGATAACCTGGAATTGCAGGGGTATCGGGTCACTTATTGTGCGGATGGTGCTTCTGCTATGGAGCAGATAAAAGAAGGAAATTTTGACCTTTGTATTTTGGATGTGATGCTGCCGGACGTGGATGGTTTTACGATAGCGCAGGAAATTAGAAAAACAAATATCGAAGTGCCAATTATATTTTTGACCGCTCGTTCTTTAAAAGAAGATAAAATACAAGGTCTGAAACTGGGTGCGGACGATTACATGACAAAACCTTTTAGCATTGAAGAGTTATTATTGAAAATTCAGGTATTTCTAAAACGCTCTAAAGTCTTTCACGTCGAAGGTGCGAATAACCAACTGGGTGATTATCTTTTTGATTATAAAAATTTGTCACTTCGTAATGAGAGTTATAGTAAAGTTCTTACTCAAAAAGAAGCAGATTTGTTGAATTTATTTTTCTTAAATCAAAATGAGGTAATTAAACGCTCTGATATTTTAGAAAAAGTATGGGGTGAAGATGATTATTTTTTAGGACGGAGCCTGGATGTATTTATATCACGACTACGGAAATATTTGAAGCACGACGAAAATTTGAAAATAGAAAATATTCATGGCGTAGGTTTTCGATTGAAAAGTAAAGAATAAAAAAAGCCACCCCGAAAATTAATCCGGAGTGACTTATGTCAAAATTTCATAACAAGAAAGTTGTTATTTCATTCTTATTCGTTGGCAATAATAAATATCTTAGAACTACCTTTTCCTCCTCCTATCAGGTTAAGATGGTAAGAGCCAGGAGACAAATCGGTAACATCAAGTTGCAAGTTATTCATTGCTTCTCTCTGTGTGCCTACTGTCAACTGTCGGATTGTTCGTCCTTGCATATCAATTATCTGAATTTGCGTTTCATCAGATTCAGCATGGAACTTCACATTGATCACTCCCAGATTACTACTGGTTGGGTTAGGATATAGTTCCAATTTATAATCAACATTACAATCTGTATCAACATTAATGATCTTAGAATAGTCAAAACTGTCGTCCAAATCTACCATTTTCAGACGGTAGTAATTGAATTCGCTGGCAGCATTGTCTGTGTAGGTATACCAAATGCCTGAGCTAGGTCCACCCGTTCCTTTGATCGTTTCAATTGTACTGAATACACGTCCATCACCACTACGCTGAATCTCATAGTGCGAGAAGTTCTCTTCCGTTTCAGCATGCCATTTTAGATTGGTGTTACATCCACTTGCTTGACCAGAAAAATGCGTCAAGCTTACAGGTAGTACCACGAGTGCCTGGAAGTCTTCCACCTCACCATTGGTCTTTCCACCTTCAAAATCAGTAGCGACAAAAGGATCATCATCCGCTCGTAGTCTTACATTGACAGAATTACCAACGGTACTTGGTGCGGTAATCGTTACCGTGGCAATAGCAGGACTTGCGGTTACTTGTGAACCAGTATGGAAATCGTCATAGATCCCATCTTCATCCCAGTCAATCCACATTCCGTAAAATACAAGATCAGCCTGTGCAGAGTTTACGATAATATTAACGTCGTAGGTAGTACCTGGTTCTGCGAGAAGTGGGAATTGTCCAGCTCCAGATCCGAAGGTAATCGCATCATCAAATTGATCACCAGTACCAGTTGGATTGCTTTGTTGAGCTGATTCAAAACTAGTATTCATTCCTAACCAAACATCGGTTGCACCATCCAGTACATTGTCATCATCTGTATCCGTAACAGCTCTGTGCCATACGGCAGGATAAGTAACCGGTGCATCACCATAATCTCGTTTTACATCTAAAACAGAGATCACCAGGGTAGCATCTTCGCAAGCCATGTCCACTGTTGCATCATCACAGGTAGTGTAAGGAACATTTACGTTACCCACAAAACCAGGAGCTGGTGTGAAGGAATACGAACCATCACTATTTAAAGTGATTTCACCCGCGTTGGCCACAAAGACACCCAGGTCATTGGTTCCTCCCACTTGAGTAGGTATACCTACCGTTCCAGGAGTATCTCCTGCGCCATCTCCATTGGTATCTACTAAGAAATCAGTAATCGCTTGTGTATCCATTTCACTATCTGAATCATTCGTAGATACATTGTTCGTAACGGTTACGCCAGCATCAGTTACTTCTGCATCATCATTGGCAAAGGTAGTATTACCGTTGTCAGGAAGAACATCAATAATCAATTCTGTATCATCACAAACAGCTGGTGCTTCTGCATTACAAATAGTATAAGGCTGTGTTACGGTACCGATGAAATTTCCAGTTGGTGTAAATGAATACGAACCATCTGCATTCAGCGTGAAGGTACCTGCATCAGCAACTGGGTTGCCGTCTTCATCTACACCCGCAACTGTTTGAGCCGCTAGGGTAGTGGTAACGGCTGGGTTTAACGCATCCGGATCTAAGTCATTCGACATGACATTACCCGTACCTGTCTGACCAGATTCAACGGTGTTGACATCCGGATTAGCAATTACAAGTGTGTTCTCAGGATTTACATCTGGGAATACTTCCAGATAAACGGTAGCAGTATCACAAGCCATCGGTGTTCCATCATCACAAGTTGAATATTGAAACGATGTTTCTCCTGTAAATCCAGGTGCCGGATCAAATGTAAACGTGCCATTTGGATTAAGCGTTACCGTTCCTTCCAGTGGATCCATACCTCCATTGGTATCATCTAAGCTGGTGGTTGTGTACCAACCCCCTATAAACTGGACAAAAATTAAAACCTAAAATGATACAGTGTAGATTATAATTTTTTTCTTTTTCGAGCTTCCTGGTGTCCTTTGGGGGTCGCTCGAAAAAGAAAAAATTGATTCAGTTAATTTTGCTATCAGTCTGCTTTAAACAATTTAATGACGAACAATCCATTGCCAATGCTATACTTTTTTCATCAACACTGACATTGTTCTCCAATAAATATTCATTTGGCGACTGATAGTCTACTCCTGAATGTATGCTATCAAAGTTATAAAACTTCACAAATCTATTAAAAGTATTCTGAGCTTCCAATAAATTTTTAAACTCATAACGCTGACAGATCACTCTTTCTAAAATGCTATGATATGATTCTATATGCGCATTTTGCTCCGGTGTTGCCGGCTTACAAAATTCTTGCGTTATACCTTTACTCTGAAAATATAGCTGAATTTCTTCCGCTATAAATTGAGGTCCATTATCATTACGTACATAAAAATGACTCGGTAATGGATATGCTTCAAAGATCTGATCAAATAATTTTATCACATCTTTCTTGTTTACATTCCAGGATAAATATTGCCCTACGGACCATCTGGAGGTAACATCTATCACCGTTAGTAGTAGCGCATTTCTCCGCTCTCCAGCCACATAAATATATTTAATATCAAATTCCAAGTAATCAAATGGCACTTCTGCTGGCGGTAATAATTCCTTTACCGAAGTCCTCTTTCCCTTCTTTTTAGCCTTAATTTTATTTAAAAGCCCTGATTCGCTCATTAATCTATATACCTTTTTGGTGTTGATTATATAGCCTTTTCTTTTGCGTAGTCAATGTGTCACTTTCAGATATCCATAATCGACAAACTCTTCACTCAGCAAATCGGTGATCTGCTCTACCACCTCTTCGTTACTAACCAGCTGCCCGTCTTCTCTCAAGGTAAATCTACTTTTTTCTTTTCCCTTTCTTCTAGAACTCTCCTTAGGCTTGTAATAATAAGAACTTCTTGGAACGTCACATTCTGACAATACCAGGGTTATCGGATGGCCTTCTGCGATGAACTGATCTGCTACCATTCTTCTGTCCTCCTTACTTATTTGCTTTTTTTTAGCAGCTCATTTTTAATCCGTAGAGCCAACTCTTTCTCAGCAACTATCTTTTTTAACGCATCATTTTCACGACGTAATTGCTTAAGTTCTTCGCTATGATCATCCTTCGCAGGTCCCTTTTTACCATTAAGTCCACCTTCTCCATGATCATCAAAAAGTTCTTCCCAATTATAAATTGAGGTAGAAGATACTCCAAACTCGCGTTTCGTTTTAGCTACGCCATGCTGTTTGTAGTAGTTAATAATTTCAAGCTTTTCAGCCTTGGTCCAATGTTTTCGATGTTTTGACATATTCACACAATTTTATAAAACTAAAATTAATAAATTGTGTCCAGTTATTTAGGG
>CALLPK010000102.1 GCA_938015415.1 uncultured Saprospiraceae bacterium | reverse complement strand
TGCAAAGAATTGAAAAAAAATGGACCATGCCTGTCAGAGATTTTGGTCTAATGCTCCAACAATTTTTGATTATCTTTGGCGACCGATGCAAAATCTAATTAGCACTCTAAATGGTGTTTACACAGAATTCTGGAAAGGCCCGTTAAAGGGGAACCTCCCAAACTATCTCCTATGAAAATTATTCATTCGTTAGCCTGACGGCTATGGAGCAGGCTCATTGTTGAATCGTTGAACTTGCTCTGATAACTAAGCAAATAGTTTCTTGAATCTTATTTAATTTATACATATTTGCTTTGCGATAAAACATATACACGCCTGCCTCCCGATCAGGCAAGGATAAAGAATCTCCCGAAACAAGTATGGGACAAATCCTGCGCCTTTGCGTTCTTTACGAGAAATACCCCTTTTAGATCGGGCTCATCCTTGAGGCGTTGAGGCGTCATTTGGTGTATTGTATTGGTCAACAAAAAGTAATTTTTATACAAAAAAATCACTAAAAAAACGTCCCGTAGATCATTGATTTACGGGACGTTTTAATTATGGCCATAAAAAATAAAAAAGCACGTACCGAAGTACGCACGCTTAATCAAAACAATTTTAAGTCTTTGAGCTACCATTTTCGCCTTGTTCTCCCCGGCATTTTTTGCCAGTGCGGCGGGAGCCTCGCTCGCTGAATTTAGCCAATTGTTCCGTGGTCAGGACGGCCTTGATGGCCTTATCACTCTCTGCCCGTAATTCCTTATGAGCAGCACGCGCATTCTCCTTGCTAATATCAGCCGACTTAGCGGTTTCCATTTTTTGTGCAAAGGATAAATTGATCGTTGCGATCTTACGGGATTGCTCCGGAGTGAGTCCGAGATGTTCAGTCATCTTTTCCGTTTTTTTGGCAGCACGTTCCGTTGCCGTACCTCCGTGGCCTTTTCCGCTTTTGCCCATCTTGCCTCCTCTTCTACGCTTTTCACCTTCTTCGTACTTGGTCAATTGTTCTGGTGTCAGCAGCGCTTTTATGGCAGTGGATGCTTCCGTACGCAAAGCTTTAACTGCTTTTTTACCAGCTTCTCTGTCGGTTGTACTTTCTTTGATGGCTTTCACCTCCCTGGCTACCTCCAAATGGATTGCGCCAATCTTAGCCGCCTGATCTGCGGTAAGCGCTAACTTCTGGGTCATCCGCTCTGTACGTTTTTGTGCACGGTCTTCTGGAGTCATATTTTTGTCTCCTTTTTGTGCAGATAATAAATTGATACTAAAAAATACCATCAGACCTAGTGCGATTAACTTTTGCATGGATTTCATAATTTATTAATTTTATTGATTTAAAAATAGGTTTAGAAATTTAAGAATTGTGATTTGTCATAAATTATTCACGCTTCTATAACTCAAATATACGGGGGTTATTGAGGGAATTAAATTATATTCTACCAACGTCCCAATATTATCAACGAAACGGATAAAACCATTTTTTTCAATCTATAAAGCCAGAATATTGGTTTCATTGAGATAATCGGCTTGTTCGTAGATATAGATAGAAAAAGGGCAAAAAGAGTATTATATTTATAATGTAAACAGCTTCAACATTAAAAAACAAATTGCCGAACGAATAAGCGATTTTCATTTCAAAACCAGCAAAATTATTTTATAAAATCCAGTCCTGTGAAAATAGCAGACACTCAACCAGAAAATAAAAGAATTGCACTCCTGACGCTCGTGTTTGGTGGAATCTGGGTATTGATTCCCCTAATTCATAATGAGTTTGACCTGGATAATATTCACTTTAAGAGGGGTCTTAAAAATCTCTTTTTAATCGCACTGGTGATCACTATCAACCTAAAATACCTATTAAAACGTTTTTACTTTAAACGGGAAACGGCAAAATATATCCTGGCCGGAACCGTGTTAATTATCGGACTGAGCATTATTAACGAATATTTGATTGATCCTTTTTTTGACCTGTCCAGAATGTCTTCCAGAAGAAAAGGCAGTCGTGAAGAAAATATGGCCATGTGGCAATTGGGTCGTACCATCAACCGACTAATGCCTATTATTCTGGCCTTTATTGGGAGTGCTTTATTTGAAGTGAGTCGGTTTGTGGATCAAAAGGTAAAGGAAACTATTTTATTAAAAAGTGAAAAACTGGAGGCAGAAATGAAAATGCTAAAATCTCAAATCAATCCGCATTTTCTTTTTAATGCTTTGAACAATGTTTATTCTTTGTCTTATCTAAAACCCGAAAAAACACCCCAAAATTTATTGAAACTCTCGGAAATGTTGCGCTATATGCTCTACGAGTGTGATGTCGAAAAGGTACCACTACAAAAAGAAATTACGTACCTCGAAAATTATATTCACATGAAATTATTAAAGGACAGCCGGGGCATGAACGTGAAAGTAAACCTTACTAACACCAGTGGCCACCTGATGATCGCACCCATGTTGTTGATTCCTTTTGTGGAAAATGCCTTCAAACACAGCAAGGTAGAAGATCTGCAAAATGGCTGGATTACCATCAACTTGTCGACGCACGAACAACAGATTATCTTTACCGTAGAAAACAGTAAAACCGAAAATAATTACACCAAAGATAAAGTAGGTGGTATCGGATTAGCCAACGTCAAAAGACAACTGGCCCTGCTCTACCCCGACCAGCATTCATTAAAAATAGATGCCACGGAAGAAAAATACAGCATTCATCTTGAAATTAAATTATCATGAACCCCTTAAAATGCCTGATCGTTGAAGACGAAGAATTAGCCAGAGATTTACTGGAAAAATTTATCGGCAAATTACCGCACCTCGAAATCGTCGGCAAGTGCGAGAACCCACTGCTGGCCATGGAAGTACTCCAAAGAGAAAAAGTCGACATCCTGTTCCTCGACATCCAAATGCCCGAATTGACCGGAGTAGAATTTCTAAAAATTTTATCTGATAAACCAGAAGTGATTTTCACTACCGCCTATCCGAGCTACGCCTTAGAAGGTTACCAACTCGACATAACGGATTATCTACTAAAACCATTTTCCTTTGAACGTTTCGCACAAGCGGTGCAAAAAGCGAGTGATTTAATTCGACTTAAAACCAACGCTGCGCAACGTATTCCAACTGCTGATCCGACGAGTACGCCACCCTACCTGCTGGTCAACTCCGAACATAAAGTAATTAAAATCAAACATTCAGACATCCGGTACATCGAAGCTATGCGGGAATACGTCGCGTATCATACGCACTCGCAAGGCCGGATTCTATCGTTAATGTCTTTAAAAAAACTGGAAGCAAATCTGCCCGATCCGCCTTTTGTACGCATCCATAAATCTTATATTATCAACGTCGATGCCGTGGGTGCACTGGAAGGAAATATGGTTCATATCGGAAAAGATCGTATTCCAATTGGAGCCAGTTTTAAAGAGGCCGTAATGGAAAAGATTTTTTAAAAAATATTTTTCTCCGCTGAACATTTCCGCTTCCAATTTTTTATACTTATGAATGACGGTTAAAACATCATAAATTTAATTTCCGTTAATCATCTATTTTTAAACATTTAAAACCTAAATATGAAAGATTTAAGTTCAAAGAAAGTAGCCATTCTGGCAACCGATGGATTCGAGGAATCTGAATTGAAATCACCAAAAGAAGCCCTGCAAAATGCGGGCGCTCAAGTACACATCGTATCTCTTAAATCCGGGGAAATAAAATCCTGGGCGGATGGAAATTGGGGTAATAAATACAGCGTAGACAAGGAATTGAGTCAGGTTTCTGCGGATGATTACAACGCGCTGGTATTGCCCGGTGGTGTCATTAATCCGGATAAACTCAGAAATAATTCCAATGCCGTGTCTTTTGTACGCGACTTTTTTAAAGCACACAAACCGGTAGCCGCCATCTGTCACGGCCCGTGGATGCTGGCCGAAGCCGACGTTGTAAACGGTCGAAAATTGACTTCTTACAGTTCGATCAAAACCGATATGAAGAATGCCGGTGCCAATTGGGTAGACGAAGAAGTGGTTGTAGACCAGGGTTTGGTAACGAGCCGTAACCCAAATGATTTACCCGCCTTTAATCGTAAATTAGTCGAGGAAGTGGCAGAAGGTAAGCACGAAGAACAAACTGTATAAATAGATTTTTTTTATAAACCACTCATTTATCCAAATCCCGAATTTTTCTTATTTGAAAAATTCGGGATTTTTTTATCATTCCCACTCCCTAAGTTAGATATCAAAAATTCTTCTTTCACTAAAGAACAAAAAAACCGCAGCTGATTCCTCAACTACGGCTTTTTTATTATAAAACTTTTTTAAAACTTAATCCGCCACCACGACCCGACGCGTCGTAGAGGCAGTCGCTCCGTCTATTTGTAAAAAATAGATGCCGCGGGATAAGTCCGCTACCGGAATTTCTGTCGTGCTATTCAAAGACAAATCCGCTTTTACGTATACCAACTGGCCCGTCACCGTCATCAAGCGGATATTCACTTTTTCGGTTACGGGTCCGTCCAGTTTCAAGGTAAAAAACTGATTGGCAGGATTTGGAAATACATCAATCTTTGCAATACCTTCCAGATTATTGGTAGAAGAAATCTCCTGAATTGTGGCAGAAAAATTATTCTGAATAAAAAGATCTTCCCCATTTCCAGCCGATCCACTTCCCACAATGGAAGCGATATAAAGCGTTACCTCTTCTCCCACACTCCCCTCCGGTGCCGTCCAGTCAAAGGTCCAGTTGACTTCGTTATTCGCAAAATCAATGGCAGGTCGGTGCTCCACGTATTCACGCCCACTACCAGGCTCCGTTTCCGTCGTTGGATTTCCACCACTCGTGGTCAGATCACCGATATTATTATTTGCACCATCCAGTACTACGGCCTGAAAACCATTTCTTTGGGCCAGCCCGTTGTTATTACGCACTACCACAGAAATCGTATAGGTCTCTCCCGGACTGATCTCCGTCGGAAAACCAGTAAGCGTAAATTCTCCGTTCAGTCCCAATGGATTTCCCGGGGCATGGCAATCGGTACAAAGTCCGTCACCCGGCGCGCCCGTCCGACCGTTCGGAGGATTACTGGAAAAAGCAGTAAAAAGAGTTCCTGCGGCGAGGATACTAAACATAAAATAAATGAAGGTAAATTTTTTGACTTTCATAAACGAATTTTTTATACTTGGACAGGACAGACATAGCTGTTTGCCAAATTAGGTTTGAAGATGTATTAAAGTTACAATTATACAAAAATTCAACCCCACTAAATGTATGGTATCAGACGAAAATTCTGTTTTACCACTTATTAAAATCCTGGATCGAATGTAAATGGGCACTGTTTATTTATTACTAAATTACTCAAACTGTAACCTGGCTTAATAAAACATGCGTTTTTAAAATTGTAACAACCTACTTAAACCACAAATTTAGGAGGTTTTATCATTAAGTTAGCAGGAAAAATCCGACAATCACGATAAATTTTCCGACAACACTAATAGTGCCTCGGGAACTAAATAACCGACACCTTATGCGGTCTCTTTTTTCATCATACTTCTTTGCTTATCACTCGGGTAGCTACGGCTATCCTCCTTCTGCGCGCATTGTTTGATAAAAAAATAGTCTCGCCTAAGGTATCCTTTACATTGATCCCGAGGCACTAGCACAAAAACGACCAGTCAACAAATTTCCGACAAGAAATTTTCAGATGACGCTTTACGCTTCCTAACCGCGGACAATTGAAATAAATAGTCAAACGCTTATGATCAGCAGCCTTTTAAACTACCTGTAATTTTTTCGAATAAAATCAATGGCTGCTTCTACCCCCCCCAGTTTTCTAACCAGGTTGCACATTTCAATAATTTCGCGTTGCTGGCTGACGACCACTGGCATTACCTTGTTTACATCCGTCACCGTGATCAACTGACCGGAAACGACCAGTAAGCGTTTGACGATGTTTTGTAATTGCCGAATATTACCAGGATAATTTTTCTGCTGCAATATGTCCATTGCTTCTTTTTCGATCGCTGGCGGCTTACGTCCGATACGTTTTGAAATCGTATGGATAAAGTGATTTACCAACTCGGGGATATCGGCTTTTCGTTGGTCGAGCGAAGGTACCTCAATCACACACTCCTTTAATCGATAGTACAAATCCTCCCGAAAAGTTTTTAGCAGCATCATCTCTTCCAGATCCTGGTTGGTGGCCGAAATTACTTTGACATCTACCGCAATTTCCCGGCTCCCACCGACTTTGGTAATTTTTTTATCCTCGATTGCCTTTAAAATTTTAGCCTGCGCGGTGTAACTCATATCACCAATCTCATCCAAAAATAAGGTGCCTCCCTGCGCTTGCTCAAACAGGCCAACAGTCTCCTTGTTCGCTCCGGTAAACGCTCCCTTCATATGACCAAATAAAATACTTTCAATTAATTCACTCGGAATAGCGGCACAATTTACTTCCACAAATCGCTTATTCTGACGGGCACTCCCCTGATGAATAGCGTGGGCTACCAGTTCTTTTCCTGCACCGTTGGGCCCTTGAATTAAGACCCCAAAATCAAATTTTGCTGTGGTTTCGATATCTTTTTTCATTTTCAGAAATTTGGGACTGCTACCAATCATCTTGGACGCCTTAAGTTTGCTTGCCTTGGGTCTCTTACTTTCGTTCGGAACCTGTACCTTAAACTCCGGTAACGGATTACCTTCCAGCGCTTCTGCAATCATCGTTAATAATTCGTGTGAATCAAACGGCTTTTCGATATAATTAAAAGCGCCTTTTACGAGTACTTCTTTTGCCGTCCCGCTACGACCATGCGCAGACATCATGATGATGGGTATATTTAAATTCATTTGATTCAGTTCGTTCAAGACCTCAAAACCATCCATACCTTGCATCTTAATATCTAGTAAAATTAAATCAAAACTTTCCCGCGTGATAATTTCCAAACACGCCCTACCCGATTCTACCGACTGAACGGTATATTTCCGGGTTGTTAAAATTTCCGCGAGAATTCGCCGGATACTTCTGTTGTCATCTACAATTAGAATTTTAGTCATTGGAACATAATTTATAGTCTGAAAAAAAGAAGTTGTTTAAACAAGTCCGCAAAAAATAAAAACTGATTACTAACCATCAAGTAGGCTTGATTTTAAATAACTTCTATGGTTGATTATACGATCCGACAGTCCATAAACGAAGCAATTGCCCGTTATGGCCATAAAGACTTGTTAGGGTTGCACAAGTCTGATTTTTAATAGTAGGAAATGGAAAACAGCAATACACTGTCTCCGGTTTCAGAAAAATTTCAGGAATGTATTTTCTCAGGATATGTCGTCACTTCTTACGCAAAAAGAGCGCAGAAATTCTGGTCAGAATTTTCATCAATTATAGGAGTGGGGTTACATTAAATCGAATTGGGAATACAAATATACAATATCGTTATATTAAAAACAAAAATTTATTTGCTTAACATCAAGTTTTTTTACTAAAAAAACAATATCAAAACAATACAATTTTATTTTAACACTGACTCAAGAAACATTATAAAAACTAACTTAGTAAAAATCAAGGGATTAGATAAATTGACCAACCCCGCCTAACTGGTGCTATCCGGTATTTTTTAGATAGGGGTTTATCTGAAATAATAGGGATTTTCGACTCACGCGGGGATAAAGAATGGTTTCTTCCCAAAAGTTGATGGTTATTACACCCGCTTCAGTTTACCAAATTTCTGAAAATGACAAGAAACAAGCACCGCGATTCTTAAAAGTTTGGAAAACAGAGATTAAAGATGCCTCAATTGCTATTGAAGTTGTCATGGCTCACTTCTTTTTTTTCTTATTATTCTGAATCTTATCTCCCCTCGTCTTCCGTTTTTTATATTTTTTGGCGAGCTCACGTCGGTATTTTCCACCTTGATTGACCTTACTATTCTTGGCGCTTTTCTCGTGGAAGGCGGGTCCGGCCAAGTCTCTGCCATCGTTCCGATTATGATTTTTATGATCTCCTGGTTTCTTCCGTTCATCGGGCGTTAGCTGAGTCGCCTTTTCGAGATGTTCCGGTAATTCTCCTTGTGGAATTTGATAATTCATCAATTCCTCAATCGCTTCTTTGGCGGGAATTTCTTTTTTGGTATATAATAAAATAGCGTCTCCTTCCTTTTCTGCTCTCCCCGTTCGACCGATCCGGTGCATATAATTTTCCGGATAAGTAGGAACATCTACGTTGATGACGTGACTGATCTGATCCAGGTCGAGTCCCCGTGCCATCACGTCCGTGGTCAATAAAATCCGAATCGCGCCTTCGTCAAATTGCCGGATGGTCCGGATTCGATAATTTTGTGATTTATTGGAATGAATGATTCCCATCTCCGGTTCGTAAATTTCCGAGAGATAGTCGAAAAGCCGATCCGCATTTTTCTTACTGGAAGTAAAGATGAGCACTTTTTTGAAAACTTCGATCTCCGCCAGCAACTCAATGATCAGGTTACCTTTGGTATAAAAATTAGGCAACTCGTAGCAAATTTGCGCAATATTATCCAGCGGCGTTCCACTCAAGGCAATCGCCACCCGTACCGGATCGTAGAAAAAATCGCTGATCAGTTCGTCCACTTCTTCGGTCATCGTTGCCGAAAACATGATATTCTGTCGACGCTCCGGAACCAGTTCAAAGATATTGGTTAACTGAAAAATAAAACCCAAATCCAGCATCACATCCACCTCATCGATAATAAATTGCTTGACTTTATTAAGTTTCAATGACCCCGCCAGCGCCAGGTCATACAATCTTCCGGGCGTAGCGACCAACACATCACAGCCTTTAGCCACCAAATCCTTTTGAGTGTTCATATTCGTACCTCCATACACGCCCATAATCCGCGTATTGGAATATTTGGTCAACAACTCGGCCTGCTCCACTACCTGTAAAACCAACTCGCGCGTAGGCACCAAAATCAAAACCCGCGGCGCCAACTGCTTGCTGAATTTTAAATCCTGCAAAACCGGTAACAAAAAAGCCAGGGTCTTTCCGGTACCCGTCTGCGCAATCCCCACAATATTTTTTCCACTTCTGATAATAGAAAATGTCTCCGCCTGAATGGGCGTCGGCTCGGTAAAGCCAAGGTCGTCAATAGCGTTGCGAAGCGGTTTGTTGATTGGTAAATCTGCGAAGGTCATTTTATATGTTGAGTTGTTGAATCGTTGAGTTGTTGAATCGTTGAATTGTTTAATTGTTTAATTGTTTAATTGCCATTTAGCTGATTGGCCTGTTAGCTAGGGAACTCGATTTACTCAGCAAGTGAGAAATATTTCTTCTGTAAAATTTGATAATTAAATCTCAATTTCATAAAAATCTATTCTTGACAAAGTTTTATTGATGAACCTAAATCTTCTCGCCTTGACAAAACCTCCGACCTTGAGCTTTTTTCCATTCGGTATA